>NZ_JBIUYA010000023.1:0-113043 GCF_044744285.1 Pseudomonas sp. NPDC087336
CACTGTTGACTGTGGTTCGCACCTTCAGTCTGGCACTCAAGATGCCGAGGTGAGGAGGAGTCCATCCCATTGCTTCTGGCCGATAACTGCCTGTCGCGACGGGCCGCAATCGACCCATTGCTGCCGGTGGCGATAGGCATCGGCCAGAAGCAGCCGGTGGACGGAGCGATAGCAAATGAGTAGCTATGCTTGGTCTACCGCCGGAACTGATTGAGCAGATTGTGCTTTCCGTCCATGGCGTATAAACCCCTTCAGCGGTCATCCGGCTGGGCCTGGCACGTCGGTCACTCGGACTATCCGATCATGATTGTTGGCATCTACGCCACACTTGGCGTGCTCTTGATCCTGGCCGCACGTGATCCATTAGCCAATCTGAGCCTGATCTGGTTCACCGTGTGGTCTAGCGCCGTACACGGAGGAATCATGGCCGTCCAGACGGTCACCCAGCCGGGGCAAATGGGGCACTTGGCAGGTGACGTGCCGGCGCTCTTCATCGTGACGGTTGCCTTGGCCATCTTGACACCCCGCTCGCAACTGTCCGCTCGGGCCCGGACACACAATGGGGCCTAAGAGCAGGTTTGACTGTCAGGATCGAGACGGATGCAGCCGTTGGATTATCTTTGCGAAGCATACGTGGGGATAGGGATTCCGACCCCCTTCTCGTATCCACGAGGAATGCTCCAAACCAGTAAAAGGACTGAAAGAGGGGACTAGGGCCCCCTCATTTTACTGCATTAATGCAACGCTTGAATCAGGGAGTTGAAGAAAACACCCTGCTCGCTATACAACACATCAGGTCCTTCAGCGTGCTCCCAAGTGGACCACTGGACCATAATCAAATTTTCCTTCTGATTGATTGCGATCACTTGGCCGAAAATGCCATAGGCCCAAAAGGATTCGTCTGAATTAAAGGTACTTGTAGGTGCATAGGAAGCCTCGTCACCGGGCGCAAAGCCCATATACCACCACTGATAACCATGCTGTCCCTTCGGAGCCCATGGCTTTACGGAACCGTCTGCTTTAGTCCAATCCGTAGAACGCTTTATCCAGTCGCCAGGCAGGACATGTTCGCCGTTGGAAAGTACGCCATTATTGGCCACCAACAGACCGAAGCGCCCCCAATCTCGCAATGTTGCGTTGAAGCCATAGCCACCCATATCAACTTTCCCAGGTTTGAGCGCGTACCAAACACCGTCTCGCTCCATTCCAGCTGGCTGCCACACTTTTTTCTCCAAGTATTTGGCGATGGTCATTCCGGTTGCACGTTCCAACACCAAACCTACCAGCCAAGCCCCACCAGTGTTGTAACTCCAGCGCTCTCCTGGTTTTACACCGGGATTTCGGGCGAGGCCGCTAACGAGCGAGAGGATGCAGCTGTAAGGATCGTTGGCAGTCTCGCATAAAATCATCTTGGATAAATCGGACTTTGGATCAGAAAGATCCTCACTCCATTGTATGCCGGAAGTATGTTGCATGAGTTGGTGCAGCGTTACTCCTTCCCATGCCGTACCTTCTAGCTCGGGAATATATTTCGTGATCAGCGTATCAACCGATTCGATGGCACGGTCTTTTATCGCCGCACCAATGAGTACAGATACAATGGATTTAGCAACTGATCTGGATGTCCAAAGTGTCGTCTCATTAACGCTGTCACCGTAATGCTCCAGGACAATTTTGCCGTTCTTTATTACCAGCAATCCCGCAACGTTTTGATTTTTCAGGTAGTCGCTAATGCCAAGTTTTTTGTTGTCCAGCTTATATTCAACATTTGAAACAGATTGACCAGCCGGCAGCTTCTGTATGTTATTTTCGGAGCTTAAAAAAACATCACCAGAAAAAAGGTGGTACATATTTTTAGAACCAACAACCTTTTCACTCTGACTCCAGGTAAACCTTCTTTGAGGGTCAGGAATAATTTTATCGACCGGTTCTGGGCAAGAATGCATCATATAACCATAGCACGCCACAAGAGGGCTGGCATAAGCTTCCTGCAAAAGTAAACTGCCGACAACCAAGCTGCAAATTTTTATTGATTTGATCACGTTGTTGGGTATTATTGTTTTCATGGCGAGCCTCAATGAACTATTAAGCGTATCCACTCATAGCCTCATCTGTTGGTTGTTGCGGGATTCCGCTTGATCAATATAGTCATCGGATCAAATAATCCAAGTTAAAATCATCAAAAACATGTGATTTTTAAATACCAATTTGAGGCAAAAAACCATCGTATATTCCGATTGGCTATTCCTGTAAATAATTTGAGACAACCAGGGGTGAGTATCAACCTTCCTTATTGTTAGCATTGCAGGAGGGGAATTATGTCCATTGAACGATCACGCTACTACGCATCATAAAAAGTCCTGGCTCTTCAATGTCAGGCCCAATGGCATCACGGCTACCGAGTGGTTGAGATCGTAGTTATTGACTGGTAATTAAATATTGAATCACCTCTGGCTTTATAGACACATCCGAATGACAGTTTTTGGCCGATTCTGTTGAAAAAGTCGGTTTGCGCAAAACTCTCGAATATTGATGGGTGAAAACACCTCTTTTGCACGCTGCTACGTGAAACCCGAGTCCTGAACCTTCTGCCCAAAACACAGATTTCAATCTCAGGCGCGTACTTTTCTGCAGTGGAAACCGAAGGCGACTTTTTCAACAGAATCGGCCGAATTGAGGCAGTCGCGACAGGCGAGAACTGACCCGCTACGGATAGTCCTCTCACTTTTCGAGACTCTCGGTACAACTGACAGCTGCCTGCCGCCCCCGCTCGAGGTCGACGCCAGCCAGGATCAGCAGGCCGACAACGAAATAGCTGCCGGTGATCAGCATCGCCAGGCGGTGATCGCCGCCGGATAGCCAACTTGTCAGGCCGTAAGTCATGGGGCCGAGGATTGCCGACAGTTTGACTGCCAGCCCCCAGAGGCCGAAGAACTCCGCCAGGCGCGTCGGCGGCGCCAGCAGACCGACTATCGCGCGGCCGGCCGATTGACTGGCGCCCATGCACAGACCGGCGAGGTTGGCCGCCAGCCAGAATAGCTCAGGGCCGCGTGCGACCCAGACCATGGCGACCATGCCGAGCCATCCCAACAGGGTCAGCGCCAGCGTGGCGCGATGGCCGAGGCGATCCTGCAACCAACCGAACAGCACGGCGCCGATGGAGGCCGTGATATTCACCACGAAGATCAGCAGCAGCGTGTCCTGGGTATTGAAGCCCATGACCTGATTGGCATAGATGGCCGCTAGGGCGATCACCGCCGAGATGCCGGCTTGGTAGCAGACGGTGCAGGCAAGGAAGCGCAGCAGGTCGCGATAGCGGTCGGCTTCGCGCAGCGTCTGCGCGAAGCGCGCCAACGCCGCTTGCGCGATAGGCGTGCCGCCGCGTCCTGGCTGCGGCTGGCTGCGTTCGCGCAGGAACAGGAAGGTCGGCACGCTGGCTACGGCGAACAAGGCCGCGGTGATCAGCATGCATACCGGCACGAACTGCGTCGCAGTCTGGCCCTGCGCCTGGGCCCAGATGACGAAGGCCAGGCAGGCGCCCAGGCTGAGCAGGCCGCCGATATAGCCGAACCCCCAGCCCCAACCGGACACCTTGCCCAAGGCATTTGCACGGGCGAGTTGGGGCAGGAAGGCGGCGATCAGGTTCTCGCCGCTGCCGAAGCAGAAGTTGGATAGCACGATGAAAAGGATCGCGATACCGAGCTCCCCCGGTCCGGCCAGCGCGAGTCCAGAGGTAAAGGCGACGCAACCGACCGTGCTGAACCACAGCAGGCGCTTCTTGCAGGCGAAGGCGTCGGCGTAGGCGCCGATCAGCGGCGCGGTCAGGATGATCAGGACATAGGAGAGGGCGGTGGCGCTGGTCCAAGCCAGCGTACCCCAGGTTTCACCCTTGGCGACCACCGCGACGAAGTAGGCATTGAACACGGCGGTGATCACCACCGTCGTGTAGCCGGAGTTGGCGAAATCGAACATCGCCCAAGCCCATATTTCTCGGCGGGTCACTCCGGGGGCAAGGCTGGCTGGCATGGCGATCTCTCTATGGGCGCTGCGTCCTTGAGAGCCTAGCCCTGGCTCAGCCATCCTGCGAGCGCTGCAATCGATGATGGCATTCCCAGTCGCCGCCATAGGCGCATAATGGTAATTGGCAAGGATCTACACACAGAGTGTCCTGTCATGAGGGGCCGCCGATGTCTCGTCCGCCTCCAGAAACCCGCGCCATTTCCCATTCAGATGGGGACGCGCAAAAGTTGCTCGAAATTGCCCGGCGCACCGTGGTCGAGTTGCGCCCGCAGGCGGCAGAAGGTTTGCAAGTCACCTTGCACAGCGTGCTGGACCGGGACCTGGGCGTAGACAGCCTGGCCCGGGTCGAGCTCTGGTCACGCATCGAGCACGAATTCGGTGTGCACTTACCGGAAACCCTGTTCGCCTCGGCGGACACCCTCGCTGATGTACTGCGCGTGCTACACAGCAGACAGGGTGCCGAGGCGGTACGCCCGTTGCCCTCCAGCGACTCCAGCGAGACCCCGACAGCAACGGGGCAGACGCCGGACGCCGCGCGGACCCTGATCGAGGTGCTGGAATGGCAGGTGCGCCATCAGCCGCAGTTTCCCCACGTGCGCTTTCTGGGTGAAAGTGACCAGCCGGAAGATATCAGCTATGGCGCCTTGCACCAAGGCGCCCTGGCCGTTGCCGCGGGGCTGCAACGCAGTGGCTTGCAGACCGGTCAGACCGTGGCCCTGATGTTGCCCACAGGGCGCGACTTTCTCCATGGCTTTTTCGGCATCCTGTTGGCCGGTGGTGTGCCGGTGCCCATCTACCCACCGCTGCGCCTGTCGCAGATAGAGGATCATCTGCGCCGCCAGGCCGGCATCCTGCGCAACGCCGAAGCCAAAGTGCTGATTACCGTGACGCAAGCGAAGCTGCTCGCCCGGCTGCTCCTGCCGCAAGTCCCGAGTCTGACGCGCATTGCCACCGTGGCCGAGCTCACAGGCGAGGGGGACGAGTGCGTCACACCGCCGCGGCAACCGGATGACATCGCCTTCCTGCAGTACACCTCGGGTAGCACTGGACAGCCCAAGGGAGTGATGGTCAGCCACGCCAATCTGCTGGCCAATCTACGCGCCATGGGTGGAGCTCTGAAAGTGGGGCCGCTGGACGTGTTCGTCAGCTGGCTGCCCATGTACCACGACATGGGCCTGATCGGTGCCTGGCTGGGCAGTCTGTATTACGGCTACAGCCTGGTGCTGATGTCGCCGCTGGCTTTCCTCGCGCGGCCGGCGCGTTGGCTATGGGCTATCGACCGTTTCCGCGGCACGTTGTCGGCGGCGCCCAACTTCGCCTACGAACTGTGCCTGGGCAAATTCGCTGACGGCGACCTTGAGGGTCTGGACCTGAGCAGTTGGCGCGTGGCCTTCAACGGTGCCGAGCCGGTCAGCCCGGATACCTTGCAACGCTTCACCGAACGTTTCGTTCGCTATGGCTTGGCGCCCACCGCGCTGGCGCCGGTCTATGGGTTGGCCGAGGCAACGTTGGGCGTGGCCTTTCCTCCCTTGAACCGAGGGCCGCTGATCGACCGGGTGCAGCGCGAGGCGTTCCAGGCCCGCGGCAATGCACTGCCCGCCGAAGCGGACGCCAACGCAACGCTGCGTTTCGTCTCCAGCGGCCGGCCGCTGCCGGGCCATCAGATTCGCATCGTCGATAGCAGTGGGGTCGAAGTCCCCGAGCGCAGCGAAGGTCACCTGCAATTCAGCGGGCCGTCCACCACCGGTGGCTACTACCGTAACCCCGAAGAGACCCGCCGGGTGCTGCGCGATGGCTGGTTCGACTCGCTCGACTTCGCCTACATGGCCGGCGGTGAGGTCTACCTGACCGGCCGCGCCAAGGACCTGATCATCCGTGCCGGGCGCAACATCTACCCCTATGATGTCGAAGCGGCGGTCGGCAATTTGCCCGGCCTGCGCAAAGGCTGCATTGCGGTGTTCGGCAGTCCTGATTCGGCCACCGGCACCGAGCGCCTGGTGGTGTTGGCGGAAAGTTACGAGAAGGAAGCTGCCGCGCGGCAACGCCTGCAGCAGGAGGTCAACCGCATCGTGGTCGACCTCACCGGTGTGCCGCCCGACGATATCGTTCTGGCGCCACCGCATAGCGTAATGAAGACCTCCAGCGGCAAGATTCGCCGCGCTGCCAGCCGCGAACTGTATGAGCGTGGCGAAGTGGGGCGGCCGCACCTCGCCGTGTGGCGCCAGCTGCTGCGCCTGGTGCTGCAGGCCGTACGCGGGCATTTCGGCCGCAGCTGGCGGACCTGCCGCGCCGCGCTTTATGCCGCTTACATCTGGCTGCTGTTCTGGCTGGTCACACCGCTGACCTGGCTGGGTGTCGCGATCCTGCCGCGCCAGAGTTGGTGCCGCAGCTTTACCCGCGCGGCCGCACGGCTGTTCCTGCGCTTGGCGGGTGTGCCGTTCAGCGTCACGGGGCTGGAGCTCCTGCCTGCGTCAGGGGTGAGCGTGCTGGCCGCAAACCATGCCAGCTACCTCGACGGCGTCATTCTCTGCGCGGCCCTGCCACCGCAGTTCAGCTTCGTTGCCAAGCGCGAACTGGCTGGCCAGTGGATCGCCGGCCTGTTCCTGCGCAAGCTCGGCGCCCGCTTCGTCGAACGCTTCGATCTGCAGCGCAGCGCCGCAGACACCGAGCCCCTGGCCGAGGCGCTACAGGCTGGCCAGCCGCTGGTGTTCTTCCCCGAGGGGACCTTTACCCGCGAGCCAGGCTTGCGCACTTTTCACATGGGCGCCTTCGTGCTCGCCGCGCGTGTTGGAGTGCCGCTGCTGCCGGTCGCAATCCGCGGCACGCGTAGGGTGCTGCGCGACGGTCAGTGGTTCCCGCGCCACGGTGCAATCCACGTCAACGTCTGCCCCCCGCTGTTGGCGCAGGGGCCGGGCTGGATGGAGGCAATCAAGCTGCGGGATGCAACGATAGCGGTGCTGCTGGAGCACCTGGATGAATCTGAACGAGCCCAGCGCGCAAGTTAGGCGACTGCTTCGCTGTCGTTGGCTTTCCAGAGCGGTTTATAAAGTGGGCACACGTTAAAAGCTAAACTGGATTCTTATCTTTTACTGAACAAGTCAGATATCGACATCCGCTTTGAGTGACCGCTTTTGGCTGTGGATTCAACCGGTCGAGCTTCTGCTGCGGGTCATGTGTACGAGGGCCGATCGGCCGTTTCCCAAAGAAGGTCGCTCCTCGATGGCATAAGGTACAAACCCAAGCTTGGGGTAGAGCAGCAGCCCTGCCGTGTTTTCGTTAAAACAGGAAATCTGCACCTCGTTGGCTCCGTAACGCTCGAATGCCAAGCCGGTCATCGTCTCTACGATAAACGTGGCTACTCCCTCGCCCCGAGCGCTCGGCGAGACGATGACATTGCCGATACAGCAAACGCCATTGCGTTCAGCTCGATAGAAATTGGCAAACCCAACGACAGTCCCGTTGATCTCCACGACGGTAGAGTCTAAGCGTTGGGAGATCGCGGTATTCAACTGCGTTTCCGTTAGCGGGAACTGCGCCTTCGGAAACATGAAAAACAACTCTTGAGCGTTCTGAGGAAAGCCGCAGATCATTTTTACGTCGCTAGCCTTCACTGGCCTGTGGTTCAGTTTCATTGCTCGTCTCTAAGCTCCATGAGTCAGTATTTTAGCGGCTAGCTCAGGGTGATGGAAAGCAATGGCTTAACTGCAAATGGCTGATGGCTGCCCCTTGTGAGAGGCAGCTTTTGGCCGATCACTGCCTGTCGCGGAAGTCTGCAATCGACCCAGGCTGTGTGAAAACGCGCTAAATACCTCGAAAACTGAGAGTCGCGAGGGTTGCCTATGGAATCACGCGGGCGGAAGCGTGAATTAGCTCAGTCAGTGACATAGAAGTGCGTAATGCCGTTTGGGCCGGGTCAGCGGCCAAAACGGCTACTAACTGGCGAGACAAACGGCTGGATTCACGCCGGCCTTCGGCTTTGCTCCCCGATGTCAGGGGTTTTGGTACGAAGGTGTTGATGCCAGCCTGCTCGCAAGCAAGGATCTCCAGACCCTTGTAATAACCTCGGTCGGCGACCACCGTCAGCGACTCAACGCCGATCTCTTCACGCGCCTGGTTCGCCATATTGCTGAGTTGCGTCCGGTCATTGCCAACGTTGGTCACTTCATGGGCAATGATCAGATGGTGCTTGTCGTCGACGGCTGTTTGTACGTTATAGCCAACCGTTCCGGTACCTCGGCCGCTCGTGGCCATTGAGCGTGCATCTGGATCGGTAAGAGAGATTTGCTGGTCTGGACTGTCGTGAAGCTGCGCCTCGATGTCCTTGAGCTTCTGCATCTGCTTCTTCAGCGTTTCTATCTTTTCTTTCAACCGCTCGGCCTTGGCCTCGGCTACTTCGGGTGTTGCCCGATCCGCCGAATCCATCGCCACCAGATAACGGTCAATGCTCTGTTCGATCTGCTGCATGCGTGCCTTCACTTTTCCCTGGGTGAAGTTACGGTCGCGGTTGTTGACGGCTTTGAACTTGCTGCCATCGATGGCGATGATCGATTGAGAGAAGAGATTGAGAGAAGAGATTGAGAGAAGAGATTGAGAGAAGAGATTGAGGTTGCGGCAAAGAACTACGAATTGCCGGCAGACGCTGCGAATGGCTTTGCCGTTGTCCTTGCGAAAGTCGGCAATGGTTTTGAAGTCCGGAGCCAAACGCCCCGTGAGCCACGTCGACCACGCGCACGGGATTTTCTTCGGTAACGTAATCGTCCAGGCACTCCGGCAGCAACGTGACTTGCGTCCGGGCCTCACCTTCAATGAATCGCTTCATGATCGTCCCCACCACGATCTAGACGATCAGAAGATTAGACAATTGCAGGCGTTTTCACACAGCCTGGACCCATTGCGGTCGTTCGCGAGCGTGGGCGCGGCCGACATCGGTTCTGGGTTGAGAGCAAATGCCCGCCAAGGCGCTGCGATGGCCTGTGGAAAAGTTGTCTGCCACCACCAGGTCGTAACCTGCACGCAGTAACTGTTTAACCATGTGCGAGCCGATATAGCCCGCGCCACCCACCACCAAAAATTTCATCCTGATCTCCGATTTGCTGGACACTATTGCTGTGCAAGCACAGATTTCAACGTCAGTTCGAACCCTGCAAGCCGTCGAACTTGATTGTATAGCGGCCATCAAGGTAGGTCGCGGGCAGCTTCTTCATTTGCCCCAGAATGCCGTGGGTGAACAGTGTCAAGCCTTACGGCGCCTGGATGGTTAGCGTGCCCTCGAGGGGCTCTGCAGGTTGGATTTTTCGCTACAAGCTTGCTGGCAATAGCCGAGACTCGCTACGTTTGGACGCCAAAGGAGAGAATATTTTTAACAAGATACAGCGAGCGCGACAGTTGGAGCTACCCTCTGAGGAGGCATATGGGTATCCTGCGAGAATAATTATCAAATGAAAAACTCCGCCAAAATTATCGATTGCTCATTTAAAATATTAAAAGCAGAATGGCCAAATTTAGTATTGTGGTCATATCTGCTATCACCGTTGATTGTTAGAACGCTAGCAAACTATCAACACTCTAAAATTGATTTATTGGTCTTTTACACCCTTAGCATGTCGGTGTTGTGGCTTCTGGCAATTAGATTTTTTTCATCCAATCAATTCAAAGTTCACATCATTCTGCTGCCATTTTATTTGGTGGCAGCCGTTGATCTCTTTCTGGTTTTAAATTTCAACTCGAAATTAACAGCGGCCTATATATTTATTGGCTTGACAAACTATAAGGAGGTCAACGAATTTTTACCGACCTATTGGCAGTCCATCAGTATCGTCTTGGTGATCTTCATATTTTGCTATGGGGCTGGATTAATAGGCCTGCATAAGCGCGAGTTATATAAAAACAAAGGTATTTTTGTTCTGGTTGTTAGCACCTTGGTAGTGGGGTATGGGGCTTATTTTTATAAAACCGTAAAACTTAATTCTCTCGGGAAATCTGCAGTCATGGATCTCCTTGCAAAAGATCAAAGCACGCCAGTAGGTTACTTATCGCAAGTTGCCCTTACTGCAGACTTGTATTTGGGGGCGGAGAAACTTATCAAGCGCCGTCGAGAATCTGATGTAAAAATAACCAGTATGTCGAATCAATCAAATATAGAAACCATTGTTTTTGTGATCGGTGAGTCATCACGGCCGCACAACTGGTCCCTCTACGGTTATAACAAGGAAACAACCCCGAATCTCGGTAAGCAGGCGGGGATTTTCAAGTTTAATAATATTTGCACGACAGCCCCATATACCGCGTTCGCGGTTCCTTCAATGCTGAGCCTTGAGCCTATATGGGATTGGGAATCCATTGTGTCAACAAAATCATTGGTGAGTATATATCGCGCAGCCGGGTACATGACCTATTGGTTGTCTGTACAGGAAGTTGATAGTTTTGGCGGAATAATTCCACAAATAGCTGCAGAGGCACAGTACCGTCAATATTTTGAGAGAAGCTATGATGGAGCATTAATTTCAGAATATGAAAAAATACTAAAAAAAAGCGATACAGAAAAGAAAGCCATATTTATTCATGTCAAGGGTAGTCATTTCGAGTATTCACGCCGATACCCAGAACACTTCGATAAATTCCAGCCGTCAACAAACAGCTTCAAAGACAAAATTACCGCGGAATATGATAATAGTATTTTATATACGGACTGGCTATTAAATACAATTATTGAGCGACTGAAATCAAGCAAAAAACCATCTGTCTTGTTTTATTCATCGGATCATGGTGAAAACATGATGGATGACAGTCGAGGGCTCTTGGGTCATGGAGTTGGCAATAAATATGACCTCCCGGTTTCGGCATTTATCTGGGCGTCCGATAATGTTTCAAGCCAGCAATCGTACAAGCTTTTAAAGCTGAGGGAAAGAGAAAGTCAGAAAATCAGCATATCATCCTTGCCACATACTCTTTTAAATATCACTGGGGTTTTCACGAGTAAGTATAAAAGTTCGGATGATTTATTAAGTGATGATTTTGTATCGTCGAAATGTCCACATCTGCTCGGCGCAGGCTATGTTCCATCGTTTGATTTTGACACCCATTAAATAGCCTCGCTGAATAACGCCGCAAGGCGTTGATCCATCAGGTTGACTTCCTGATTTCAGGTCTGGCGTGCAATTCCTCGGCAGTAAGGCTTCAAAGTCATCTCACGATACGTAAGCGTCCGGCCAAGACGCCCCCTCGAAATCACAATCAGTCGGGCCTTTCGAAACCCGTCTACCAACACAGCTGTCGCAGAGAAATTTCAAAAATTTTTGAACCGAGGTTAATCTTCTACCCCTTCGACTATGACGCAAGGACAGCTGATGGCCCTCACCAGTGAAATCTCTCCATACAACCCTCAGTGGCCGCTACTTTTTACCGCCGAAAACCGACGAATAGCGGAGGGCTTCGGTGCTGAGCTTATCGAAATTCATCATGTCGGTAGTACCGCTGTCCCTGGACTTGCGGCCAAGCCAGAAATCGACATTCTGGCTGTGGTGTCGGAGCACCTAAATGAAGCGGCGCGTAGCGCTTTCATGCGTACATTGGGCTATGTTCGGGGAACAGATCTTTCGGCCGGTCATCACTTTTACCGTCGTGATGTCGATGGAGTGCGAACTCATAAGATACACGTGTGCATCACTGGTCATGAGCAGATTGCGCGAATGCTGCGCTTTCGCGACCTGTTGAGAGAAGACAGCACTATCCGCAAGCAATACCAGGATATGAAGCTGCGGCTCGAAGCTAACAACCGGGGAGGCATTGCTGAATATCTCGCGCATAAGGCGCCCTACATTGACGCCTTGATGGATATGCACCTAGGGGATTAAGTCCGTGTCCATATCAGTTCTCCAGAGCTAAACGGGTATCCACTGATGCGGCAGCAGCTCAGCAACCTCACTTGCCCGCTGCGTCGGCAGGCGCGTGAGAACGTCCTTCAGGTAAGCATACGGATCATGCCCGTTGAGCCGTGCCGACTGGATCAAACTCATGTGTGCAGTGAATCGATGATCGGCGCTGCTTTGTCCTGCCGTATGCGCTGCCGGCTATCCGGTTCCAGCTCGCGCGCCTCTCGCTCAACTTCGTACAAGGCTGCGATGTAATGCAGCGCTTTTTCGGCGATCTGGCTCTTGTTGGTCGCGTGCAAATCGAAGAACTTGCGGCGCGCATGAGCCATGCAGCCGATTTCCGTAACGCCCAGCTCAAAGCTTGCCTTGTAGCCAGCGAAGTCATCGCAGACCAGCTTGCCGTTCCAGTGGCCGAGGAAGTTTCGAGCGTGTTTACCAGCACGGCTCGGGCTGAAGTCGTAAACAACCGCCGCCAGCTCGGAGAACTGACTCGTGGCGTAGGCCCAGACGTAAGCGCGATGAGTTTTCTTCGCGCCAGGCATCAGCATTTGTACCGGCGTTTCGTCGGCGTGCACGACGCCGTGCGTCAGCACCGCTTCGCGCAATGCATCCACCAGCGGCTGTAGCTGCACGCCACAAGCGCCAACCCATTGCGCCAGGGTCGCACGGGCGATGGGCAACCCAGCACGTCCGAAGATTTTCTCTTGGCGATACAGCGGCAGATGGTCGGCGAACTTGGCCACCATGACGTGGGCGAGTAGGCCCGCTGTCGGTATGCCTTTGTCGATAACATGCGCCGGTACCGGCGCCTGGATCAGCGTTTCGCAATGTTCGCAGGCCCATTTCCCACGAATGTGGCGCTCGACCGTGAACACGCCGGGCGTGTAGTCGAGCTTTTCGCTGGCATCTTCGCCGATGCGCTTTAAGGCACAGCCGCACTGGCAGTGGCTGTTTTCCGGTTCGTGATGGATCAACGTGCGAGGGAACTGCGATGGCAGCGCAGCGCGCTTGGGCTGCTGGCGAACTTTGGCTTCGACTGCTGCCGGTTGCAGTGCCTCAAGTTCGGCTTCGATAGCCGCGATATCGATGTCGATCAAGTCGTCGAGCAAGCTGGCTTGATCCGGACTTAGCTGCTCGCTGCGCTTGGCAAATTTGAAGCGTTTGAGCAACGCGATCTCGTGCCAGCTTCTCGTTGACCGATTTGTGATGAGTAATTTGCTTGTCCATCGTCTCGACACGCTGGATCAACTGCGCCGCCAAGGCACGCAGTTCTTCAGGGTTTAATTGATCGAGATTCAGATGCGAAGTCATGCCGCCGATTTTGCCAGAGAGGGCTAATGGCGGCGATAGACTGATGGGCCAATTGCGCTGGTAAGCGCGCCATGGCGGGTGTTAAAGCATCGAGATAATTCCGCCTGCACCGACGCGTTGCCAAGGTAAACCGAGTACCAGGGCCTGAAGTTGCTCGGCATCCAACTCAACTTCGGAGCCGTGTCGCACACCAGGCCAAAAGAAGCGCCCTTGATTCAAACGCCGGGCTGCAAGCCAAATCCCCACACCGTCATGCACGAGCACTTTCATGCGATTGGCGCGACGGTTGGCGAACAGATAGGCACAGTGCGGCTTCGCCGCACCGAACACCGCGATAACTCGCGCGAGCGCGGTTTCAGTGCCGGCCCGCATGTCCATGGGCTCGGTGGCGAGCCAGATCGAGTCGATGCGGATCATCGCAGCAGGTCTCGTAAGAAAGCGGAACACGCCGCTGCATTTTCTGCCGGCACTTCGATTCGGATCGTAGCGGGAAGAGCTTGATGCGTCGCTATCTGTGGCGATGCCTTGATCGGGATGAGGGCGGTTTGCAGCGTCAGAGTTTTCTGCGCATGCACCCGAATCCATTTATGGACGAGGTTGGCATTGAGGTTTTGTGTCAACGCGACATTGGCAATCGAGATGTCAGGCTGTGCGCACTCGGCAATGACCTGAGCCTTGAAGGATTTGGAATAGGAACGGCGTTCTTGTGGCATGGGCGTCCGCTTAAAAAGGCTAAAAATGGTGTCCACTTAAATTTAGGTGGACACAATCGCCTCAAGCGACGGTGTCAGGAAGGTGTGTTGCCCGGACGGTTACCACGCCTGTGGCAACATCATCCAACGCTCCTGGAAGCTATTGATGTGGAGGCGCAGATTGCAACGTCAGCGCAATCTACCAGGCCATTATTTTAAAATAGCCGGGCTAGTTATTGGCTCGCAGGCGTGCGTGATGATGCTGTATTGGCAGGGGGCGGCTGCGCGTCGCCTAAGGCTGTGCTTGCGTGACGCCTTTTTTCAAAAACAACCAGTTCGACGCCTGCAGGCCGTCGAACTTGATTGTATAGCGGCCATCAAGGTAGGTCGCGGGCAGCTTCTTCATTTGCCCCAGAATGCCGTGGGTGAACAGTGTCAAGCCTTGCGGCGCCTGGATCGTTAGCGTGCCCTCGAGGGGCTCAACGTAAAAAGGTATTTTGGCGTCGTCTTTGGGGATGGCACGGGTGCCTGACGAAATCAGTAAATCCTGCGATCGGCCCAAAGGCGCATCGTCCAGACTTTGCACCACCACACTGGCGTTGGCGGTCTTCACTTGAACTTGAATGTTGCCAAGGCTGATCGACTTGCCGCCGATCCAGCCGGTAGCGGCCTGGGTACGTGGTGTATTGATGGTGTAGATACCTTGTTTCCAGTTGCGCTTTAGCTCACCCGTGTCTGTCGTGGACTCGCTGGCATTGGTGTCCAGCAGCGACTGGCCAGGGTCATGAAATTCCTGTGCATTGCTTGGGATAACGCTCTGTTGCAACCAAGGCAATTCCGGCGTCTGTGGCATCGCGATTTCCAGCTTGCCTTTCTCCATGGCTGTGCGCAGTAGAGCAGAGTTGGCCGGTGTGATCATTTGGTTGAACAGGGTGCTTGGCGTCGGCGCGAAGACGTAGGTCGTTGTTGCTTCGCGAACGTCTGCACGGCGATAAAGCAAGGCGGCGGCGGGCAGAGTGGCCAGCATTGCAGGGTCGTTATAGGTGTGCCAGTTGCTGGCACTCATGTCTTCGCCCCCCAGTGGCTCCTGGCTGTAGGCATATTGCATCAGTGCATCCCAGCCTTGGTGTCTGGCGGTGCCGGCGATATAGAGTGGCAGCGAGTGACGGTCTGGTGTCGGGAAGGGCTCATTGTTCCACTCGGTGACAGTCAAGGGTTTGCCGGTGACCTGGCCGGCGGCAATCCAATTCACTATGCCGTCGCTGTAGAGCGGGTTTTTCTCTATCTGTCCCGAGCCCCCGTAGCTATGGACGTCGATTACGTCGCCGGCGGTAAGGGCCGGCAGGGAGCTCAGGCTATCGCCGCCCCAGCTACTGGTCGTGGCGATGGGGACCTTCACGCCTATTCCACGCAGGTGTTGAATCATGTCGACGTTGAAGCGTCGCTCCAGATCGTTAAGGAACAGCTTGGAGGGGCCCGGTTCCCAGGAGCGCCAGGTCTGGTTTGCAGATAGATTGTGCTGGTTGGCAAAGGCCTCGGCCTCGGCCATGTAGATCTTGTTGTGCTTTGGTACGTTCTTGTCTGGTAATAGGGCGTTGCCAAAGTGGTGGGTGACGTCGTTTTCGTTGGTAATCAGTACGGCGGCGATCGCCGGGTCGTCTTTGTAGGCGAGTCCGGTATAGCTGTTTACATGGGTCATGTAGGCTTCGGTAAAGCGCTTCATGGCTTTCTGAATGGTGAGATTCACATAGGCATAGCCCTTGAGATAGACATAATTTTGTTCTTCTTTTGGCAATTCATCGAAGCCATAAATATTGTCGTTTTCAGTAAAGACTCGCTGGACGTGCATATCGAGCCACACATAAATGCCTTCGTCTTTCAGGCACTTGATCCACCAATCGATTTTTTTCAGCGATTCCGGGCTCAGTTGCTGGGTGTTACGCGTGACCCTACCGTCGCCAAAGATGTTCGGGAAGACCCATGGCGAGTCATGGTGGTGCAGTCGTACGAGATTGAAGCCCAGTGCCGACAGGCGTTTGGCCTGCAGCTTGATTGCATCGTCTGGCGTATGGAACAGCGTGTAGGCCGAAAGGTTGGTGCCCCAGAAACGCGCCGCAGTGTTGTCCGCAAATAGCAATTGTTCGCCGGAGGCTTTGATGAAGCCGCGCTTGCCTGCAGGTTTTTCCTGAGCGTTGAGAAAGGACAGGTCGACCGGCGAGGTTTTCCAGTCGAGCTTGTCAATCGGCCAGCTCTTTGGGTTCGACAGCCCGAAGCGCTCGGTAGTGGTTGGGCCGACCGCCACATCGCCAGAAACGCTCAAGGTGGCTGTGAAATCTTGGCGGCCAGGCTTGATCGTGTTCTTGTAGAAAAAAGCACGCACCTCGGATTTATCGCCCGGTTCAAAGTACACACTCGCCAGTGCGGGCTCGAAGCGCATTTCGATGCGTCGCCCTTGTGCATTGCCCCAGGACCAGCCGCGGTTGTCGGGTAGTAAAGTGGGCTCGCCCATTTCTCCAGCGAAAAAGGCGGAGTCGAACGTGAAGACGATGCCGCCACCTGACACGCCCGACTTCATGCTGTGTGCATCCAGGGCAAAGTTCCAGGTCAGCTTTTGCTCGTCTTGCTTCTGAATCTGCGCAGTCAAGTCGAAATCCAGCGCTTTGTTTTTGCCTGCAAGGGAGTATCGATAAGGGGTGTTTACCTTGAATTCGGTCTGCAAATACGTCCAGTCCCAGTTCCTCCCAAAGAACGAGAATGTCGTAGCAACTACCGGACTGCCACCACGCACCAGCATTGGCAGGCCGTTGCGCTCATCCACACTGACGACCCAGTCCGACGCCCAGGTACGAAATGGCCAAATAGCAAAAAACAGCAGTAGCAGGAGCAGTATCTGGGGGCGGCGAAACAATTGGACCATGGGTTCTACCTGAGTTGGAGATGGGCACTCGCCGTGACGGCGGTCGAGGTGTGCTTGAGCCTGCGCGCCATCTGAGCATAGACAACTCCCAGTCCAGCCACTGACCAATACACCACGGGGATCATCGTGATACTGCTAACGGTACCGATGGTGATCAGGATCCCGACCAGTGTCGCTAGAAGTGCACGTCCGAGTCGGCGTGCCTCATCGTCTTCGTTGGGGAGCGAACGCATTCCCTTGCGGATGCCCTGCAGAACCCTGACGAAAAAAACCACGAAAAGCGTCAAACCATTCAAACCGAACGACAGCGCTACGCCGATATAGGTGTTTACGATATCGATGATCCCCTGGCCCTGAGTCATGGACTGCATTTGCGGTGTGCTGCGGTAATCGAAAGAACCCAGCCAAGGGGTGCGCTGGATAACGATCACGGCGTTATCAATCAAGCGCTGCCGGTAGGTGATATTTTCGACTTCCACCATGCCGATAAACGGTAGCAGATCAAGCACTTTTTGCCCGCCCGGCACGACGGCCAGCAAGGGAAGGGCGAGCCCCCCGGCGGCTGCCAGCAGCATCAGGCATTTGACCGGTTTACGGCCGGTGCCGATGAACACGACGATAATGGCGGCTGCACCGACCCAGGGTCCACGCGACAGCGGTGCGAACAGACCAAGCTATGCGCGCCGGGGCGCTTTCATGCGATGCCATCAATTGCATACAGGCTGGCAAGAGTCGCCGTCGGTTTGCCTGTAGCTCGTATCCAGGGCGAACGCGCATGGACATCAACCTCAGTAAAATGTCCATGCGGTGCCGGGCTCGCGGCGGTGAAGTCTTATATGGAGATGCGTCCAGATAGGCGACATTTCTCAACAATCGGGATTCCCCGAACATTGGCAAAATCTTCAACATTGCGCCCCTTTGCATCGAATTGGCAGGCACCTGTTTCCAGGTGCCTGGCCCCTGCAGTTACAACCAGGCCTTGATTTGAGTGCAAACCGCTTGAGTTGAAATGCCGTAACGATCGTGGAGGGTCGGCAGCGCCCCGGCATCGAGGAACGCGTCGGGCAGGGCGATCTGCCTGAAGGTGGGCGTCACGCCATTGCGCAGCAATACGCCAGCCACTGCTTCGCCCAGCCCACCGATGATCGAGCTGTTCTCTGCGGTGACCACCAGGCGCCCCGGTTTGCGGGCTTCGGCCAGAATGGTTTGCTCATCCAGCGGCTTGATCGTCGGCACGTGCAGCACGGCGACATCGACGCCGTCCGCTTGCAGCTCTTTGGCAGCCTCCAGTGCACGCATGGTCATCAATCCGGTGGAGATGATCAGTACATCGTTGCCGGTGCGCAGGGTCTTGGCTTTGCCGATCTCGAATTTATAGCCGTACTCGTCCAGCACCAACGGTACATTGCCGCGCAACAGGCGCATGTACACCGGCCCCTGGTGTGCCGCGATGGCGGGCACGGCCTGTTCGATTTCCAGGGCGTCGCACGGGTCGACAATCATCAGGTTGGGCATGGCGCGAAAGATCGCCAGGTCGTCCGTGGCCTGGTGGCTTGGGCCGTAGCCGGTGGTGAGGCCGGGCAAGCCGCAGACGATCTTGACGTTGAGGTTCTCCTCGGCGATGGCCATGCAGATGAAGTCGTAGGCGCGGCGTGAGGCGAACACGGCGTAGGTGGTGGCAAAGGGCACGAAACCTTCCCGGGCCATCCCCGCGGCCGCACTCATCAGCAGCTGTTCGGCCATGCCCATCTGATAGAAACGATCGGGATGGGCCTTGGCGAAGATGTGCAGGTCGGTGTACTTGGACAGGTCGGCGGACAGGCCTACGATGTCCGGGCGCCGATCCGCCAGCGCGGCCAGTGCATGACCGAACGGCGCGGATTTGGTGGCTTGGCCCTCGGAGGCAATCGAGGCGATCATCGCCGAAGTGGTCAGGCGTTTTTTGGCCGGCGTAACCGTGGAAGTCGGAGTGTTGGCTGCGTTGCTCATTGGTTGTTTCCTTCTTCAAGGTTGCTCAGTGCCAGGTCCCATTCGTGTTCTTCGACGCGGATGA
Source organism: Pseudomonas sp. NPDC087336 (assembly GCF_044744285.1). Taxonomy (NCBI): domain Bacteria; kingdom Pseudomonadati; phylum Pseudomonadota; class Gammaproteobacteria; order Pseudomonadales; family Pseudomonadaceae; genus Pseudomonas; species Pseudomonas sp. NPDC087336. The sequence continues at coordinate 18,865 of NZ_JBIUYA010000023.1, forward strand.
AGTGGGTCTTTTCGCGGGTTTCCAGGAAGGGCACGCCCTTGCCCATTTTGGTGTCGCAGATGATCACCCGAGGTTGCGCGCCAGGGTGGTTGCGCGCAGCATCGAACGCAGCGACCAGTGCTTCCAGATCATTGCCATCGATGCGCTGGGTGAACCAGCCGAAGGCCTGCCAGCGATCGACGATGGGCTCGAACGAAAGGATCTCACTTGAATGACCATCGGCCTGCTGGTTGTTGACGTCGACGATGGCGATCAGGTTGTCGAGCTTCCAGTGCGATGCCGACATCACCGCTTCCCAGGTCGAGCCTTCGTTCAGCTCGCCGTCTGACAGCAAGTTGTAGACGAAGGCGGGCGAGCCTTTGCGCTTGAGGCCCAGGCAGGCACCGACGGCGATGCCCAAACCCTGGCCGAGCGAACCACCGGTGATCTCCATGCCCGGGGTGTAGGCGGCCATGCCCGACATCGGCAGGCGGCTGTCATCGGCGCCGTAGGTTTCCAGTTCGTCCAGCGGGATGATCTCGGCTTCGATCAGCGCCGCATACAGGGCAATGGCGTAGTGACCGATCGACAGGTAGAAGCGGTCGCGGGCTTCCCATTCCGGGTCTTCGGGCCGGTAGCTCAGGGCGTGGAAGTAGGACACGGCCAGCAGGTCGGCGGCGCCGAGGGCCTGGCCAACATAGCCTTGACCTTGAACCTGACCCATGCGCAGGGCGTGGCGGCGAATGTTGTGGGCGCGTTGCGCCAGCGTCGTAGTAGACGTGAATGCAGTTTGAGCAGTCATGGTGAAACTCCAATGAGTCAACGATTGACCGAGGCGGCGGGAATGCGCAGTACCAACGTGGCACCGAACAGCAGTACGCCGGTGATCAGGTACATGCCGATGGCGCTGGAGCCGGTCTGTGTGGTGACCCAGCCGATCAGATAGGGCGAGCAGAAGCCGGCGAGGTTGGCGAAGCTGTTGACCGCCGCGATGCCTGCGGCGGCAGACACGCCACCGAGCAGCGTGGTGGGCAGCATCCAGAACATCGACGTGGCGGACAGGATTCCGGCAGCGGCCAGGCACAGACTGAGGATGGATAGCAGTACATTTGCACCCATCAGCGCAGCCAGGCTCAACCCGATGGCACCTGCGATCATCGGCACAATGAGGTGCCAGCGACGCTCACGATGTTTGTCACCGCTGCGTCCGGCATACAGCATGGCCACGATTGCGCAGAGGTAGGGCAGGCTGGTCAGGAAACCGATGTGCAGCGGATCGGAAACCCCCGCGTTACGCACCAGGGTCGGCAGCCAGAAGGTGATGGCGTACTGGCCCATGACCACGCAGAAGTAGATCCCGGCCAGCAACCACAGGCGACGGTCGCGGATGAACTCACCCACCGAGGCATGGGTGACTTTCTGCTGGTCGTCTTCGGCCAACTCGCGGCTGATCAGCGCCTTTTCGTCTTCATCCAGCCAACTGGCCTGATGCACGCCGTCCTTGAGATAGCTCAGCACCAGCAGCCCGATAAGCACCGTGGGCACCGCTTCGAGCACGAACATCCATTGCCACCCGGCCCAACCGTGCATGCCGGCGAAGTGGTTCATGATCCAGCCGGAGAGCGGGCCGCCGACCATGCCCGACAGCGGAATGGCGATGAACCACAACACGGTCATGCGCGCACGCCGGTAGGAGGGAAACCAGTAGGTCAGGTACAGCAGCAGGCCCGGTGCCAGACCGGCTTCGGCAACGCCGAGCAGGAAGCGCAGGGCATAGAACTGCCAGGCGGTTTCGACGAAGGCGAACAGGGCGGAGACGATGCCCCAGGTGATCATGATCCGGGCGATCCAGACCCGCGCACCGACCTTGTGCAGGATGATGTTGCTGGGCACTTCACAGAGGAAGTAGCCGATGAAGAACATGCCGGCGCCGAGTCCGTAGACGGTTTCGCTGAGCGCCAGGTCGTTCATCATTTGCAGCTTGGCAAAACCGACGTTGACCCGATCCAGGTAGGCGCACAGGTAGCACAGCATCAGGAACGGCATCAGGCGCCACGCAGTCTTGCGGTAGGCGTTGGAGCGCACGGTCGAAACCGCTTCGAGCGACAGGGTAGTCATGATGGTCTGATCTCTTGTTTTTATTGACCGCCAGGCTTGTGGCCCGGCTGCGTCGTCGATCCAGAACCGCACGGGCCGCGAGGCCCGTCAGCTGTCATCAGTGAATCAGCATGCCGCCGTTCACATCCAGGGTGATACCGGTCAGGTAAGAGGATAGGTCGCAGGCCAGGAACAGCGCCGCGTTGGCCACATCCTGCGCTTCACCCAGGCGTCCGAGGGGGATGCCGTCGATGATCGCGTGACGGCGTTCGTCCTGCATCAGGCCGCCGGTGATATCGGTATGGATCAAGCCAGGGGCGATGGAGTTCACGCGTACCTTGTCCGGGCCCAGTTCGCGCGCCATGGCTTTGGCCAGGCCCAATACGCCGGCTTTGGCGGCGCTGTAGTGCGGGCCGCCGAAAATGCCGCCGCCCCGTTGAGCGGAAACCGACGACATGCACACGATGCTGCCGGACGACTGCTGGCGCATGACCGGGATCACCGCCTGGGACATCAGCAACGTACCGCGCAGGCTGACGTCCAGCACCTTGTCATAATCCGAAGGGCGGATGTCCAGGGTCTTGAGGGGTTGGGTGATGCCGGCGTTGTTGACCAGGATGTCGATGCGGCCGAAGTGCTCGATGATTTTCGCGACCGCCTGCTGCACCTGGGATTCGTCAGCGACGTTGGCGGCCAGACCGAGATGGCCGTCGCCCAGGGAGGTCGCGGCATCGCGTGCGGCGGATTCGTCCAGATCGAGAATCACCACGCTGGCGCCCTGTTGCGCAAAAGTGGTCGCTGTAGCGCGGCCGATGCCACGTGCCGAAGCTGCACCGGTGATGATCGCGACTTTGCCTTGAAGAAGCATGGAAGAGTACCTCGGATGATTGTTTTTATGGCTCGATCCACCAGGAACCGATGACTCAGCTTGTTCTCCAGGGTGACCTTGAGCAATAACGCGAACGTCACTGGGTGCTGAAAAAAATTCAGCACTCGCCAGCGCGGTATCGGGATGATTGAATGGCGAAACGCCCGGTTTATGTAACTTGCAGCGGAATAACAACAATCATGCGCTCATCCGACGATGTACCTGCGATACTGCCACCCCTGAAAGCCATTCAGGCCTTCGAGCAGACAGCCCGTTTCGGCAATGTCGCTCGCGCCGCTGAATTGCTCGACCTGACACCCTCGGCGGTCAGTCACCAGCTGGCCAAACTGGAGGCGATGATCGGGCGTCAGTTGTTTTTCCGAACCGCCAGGGGCGTGACCCTGACGCCGGTCGGCGAGCAATACCTGACGGAGGTTTCCGGCATCCTGCACAGCCTCGCCGTGGCCACCGAACGTGCCACCAGCGACGTCAGCCTCGATTGCCTGCGGCTGCACTCATCGCCCAGTTTCGGCCTGCTGTGGCTGATGCCGCGCCTTGAGCAGTTTCGCGAAAGTCACCCGGATATCCAGCTCAACCTTTCATGCTCTTATGAATCGCTGCACTTCAGTCGCGACAAGATCGATGTCGACATCCGCCATGGCATGCCCAATTGGCCGAGCTACGAGGTACGCACGATTCGCAATGAACGGATTGCGGTCATGGCTTCCCCGAAGTTGCTGGAAAAACACCCGATCCGCACCGCTGCGGATTTGCTCGATAGCCAGTTGATCCTGTCGGAGGCGACGCTGATCAAGTGGCCACAGTTGTTTGCCCAGCACGGTGTTTCACGCCCCGAAAAGCCCTACACCCTCAGCTTCGACCGTTCCTACATGACCCTGGAAGCCGCCAATCACGGGCTTGGTTTTGCCCTCGAAAGCACCTTGCTGGCGCAGGACTATCTGGCACGCGGTGCGTTGGTCGAGGTGGCGCCTGCGCTGAGCGCGCCCATCACCGCGCATCACCTGGTGTTTCCCCGTGCTCATTCGACCTTTCCCCGTGTCAGGCGTTTTCTGGAGTGGATGCAAAAAGAGTTGGGGCATGACTTCAGTTATTGATTTGGCGCTACTTCATCGTCAACTCGGCCAGCTCCCGTTCGCGCCGGGTCACTTCCTCTTCCACCGCCCGCACTTCGTGCATGTAGGCCTCCACGGCGGGCGGCAGCGAGCGCTCCTTGAGCGAGATAAAACCGTAATGGGCGTGCGACGCCTGATCGTGGATGGGCAGCGGTACGATTTCACCCGCCAGCAACTCGCGCTCAAAGGCCGTCAACGTGCCGACGGCCAGGGCATTGCTGTTCGCCGCGAATTGAATAATCTGCATGGGCACGTCAATTTCAATCGCCGGCACGAAATCGCCAGTCACAGTGTCATAGGCGCCGGCGCAGCCTGACGCCGCGCGCGGCAGAAGGCCGGCCAGGCGGGACGGAATACGCGACGCCACCCAAGGATAATCGAGTGCTTGCGCCCGCTTCAGGGAGCGTTGCGCAAGCAGCGGATGGCCGGGCCGGCAAAACAGACGCCCCTGATGCTCACCCACTAGCTCGCAATTGAATTCTTTTTCGCCTTGCAAGGCGCTGATTTCAGCGATCCCCAGATCCACCACACCGCTGGCGACCTGCTGCGCAACCTCTCGCCAGCCGGCGACATGGGCCGTCACCTTGAGGTTTGGATGGCGGGCGTGCAACCGGGCAATGGCGCGATAGCCGCTGATCACACTGGGGTACGGCCCCAAGGCCACCTTGAGTGTGCCGATGTCGCCAACCGCCAGCAGGGCGATGTCCCGCCGAAGGTCCTCTTCGGCCATCAACAAGCGCTGGCTTTTGCCCTGCAGCACCTGACCGAACGCCGTCAGGGTCACGCCATCGGAACGTCGATCGAACAGCGTAACCCCGAGCTCCTGCTCAAGCAGCTGGATACTTTTACTGAGTGCCGGTTGCGAAACGCCCAACGCTTTGGCGGCCTGACCAAAGTGTGCATGTTCGATCAGCGCCAGGAACTGGCGTAAGCGGCGCGGGGTCATGTCATAACCTTTATATTATCGATATTGAGTAAAACGGAATTTTTCGTAATCAAATGAATATGCTATTCCTTGCCGGGCGGGTCAAGACGAGTAAGAAAAAGCCCGCGCCATCAAAGGCACTCGACACTCTGGCGAAGGAACATTTCATGAACAACAAGACCCTCAGTTGCGCGCTGGCCGCCGCACTGTCCACGGGCTTCAACCCCGGCATTTTTGCTGCTCAGACAACTGCCGTGCCGGCCGCGATTGAGCATTTCGATAACAAGGGCAAGCCGCCGTCGACCTACACCATCGAATATCAGAAGGGCGTACGCGAGACGCTGCCTTTTGCAGACAAGCGCGATTTCGAGGAAGCCAAGAAAGGCTTCATCGCAGCACCGACCTACAACAAGATCATGGCCGATGCGGGGAACGTCGCCTGGAACATGGGTAGCTACGATTTCCTGCTCGACGGCAAGGACTTCGACACGGTCAATCCTTCGCTGCAGCGTCAGGCTTTGCTTAACATGGCCTATGGTCTGTACGAGGTAGTGCCGGACAGGATCTATCAGATCCGCGGCTTTGACCTGGCCAATATCACGTTCATCAAGGGAGACACCGGCTGGATAGTTTTCGACACCCTGACCTCAAAGGAAACCGCCAGGGCGGCGCTGGAGTTCATCAATGAGAAACTGGGCAAGCGCCCGGTCGTGGCCGTGGTGATTTCCCACTCCCATGCCGACCACTTTGGCGGTGTCCGCGGCGTAGTCGATGAAGCGGACGTACGCAGCGGCAAGGTCGCGCTGATCGCCCCCGTGGGTTTCATGGAGCATGCGGTCGCGGAAAACGTTTACGCCGGCAACGCCATGAACCGACGCGCGTTCTTTCAATACGGCCTGCTGTTGCCGCGCAGTCCCTACGGTCATGTCGACATGGCGATCGGCAAAAACGCCGCCGCCGGCAACATGGGCCTGATCGCACCTAATCGATACGTCGAAAAGGATTTCGAAAGCCTGACGATCGACGGCGTACAAATGGACTTCCAGAACACGCCAGGCACCGAAGCACCGTCGGAAATGAATACCTGGTTCCCCCAATTCAAGGCGTTCTGGGCTGCCGAAAACATCACCGGCACCCTCCACAACATCTATACCCTGCGCGGTGCCCTGGTGCGTGATCCGCTGGTGTGGTCGAAGAACATCAACAACGCCCTGTATCGCTACGGCCAGCAGGCTGATGTGATGCTCGCCGCGCACAATTGGCCGCGTTGGGGTAATGAACGGATTCAGGAAGTGATGCGCGCGCAACGCGATGCCTATGCCAACCTGAACAACGCCGTCCTGCACGCCGCGAACCAGGGCGTCACCATCAACGAGATCCAGAATGTCTACAAGTTGCCCGAGAGCCTGAAGAACAACTGGGCGACACACAGCTATCACGGCTCGGAAGAACACAACAGCCGCGCGGTCATCAACCGCTACCTGGGTTACTGGGATGCCAACCCGGCCACGCTGATGCCGCTGTCACCGAAGGATTCGGCACCGCTGTACGTCGAAATGATGGGCGGCGCAGCCAAGATCATGGCCAAGGGCAAAACCTTGTTCGATCAGGGCAAATACCGCGAAGCCTATGAAATCCTCAATAAACTGGTATACGCCGAGCCGCAAAACAGCCAGGCCAAGGATCTGCTGGCAGACGTCTATGAGCAGGTGGGCTATCAGAAGGAAAGTGCCGGCGTGCGCAACAGCTTCCTCGCGGCGGCCTATGAATTGCGCCACGGCATGCCCCAGGGCCGGGCGCCAAAATCCGGCGGGGCGGACTTTGTCCGCGCCATGAGCACCGAGTTGTGGCTCGAATATCTCGGCATCTGCCTGGATGGCAGCAAGGTGGCGGATCTGCATTTCGTCCTCAACCTCAAGACCCCGGACAATGGTGAGCAATTCGTGGTGGAGCTGAGCAATTCAACGCTGACCAGCATCAAGGGCCAGCAGGCAAAAAACGCCGACCTGACCCTCACCCTCGATCGCTCCGCGCTTGAAGGTGTGATGGCCAAGCAAGTCAGCTTCGATCAGTTGGTCGCGGACGGCAAGGCGACCTTTGAAGGCGATCGCAAACCGTTCGCCCAGCTGATGGCGGCCATGACTCCGTTGACTCCTGATTTTGAATTGCTGCCGGGGACGAAGCAGTAACGCCGATTGCGCGACTGATCCTGTCAATGGAGAGACCGTCGGGCGCGTCTGTGGCTTGGACGCGCCCGTCGAAGATCAGTGCCATGGGCCGGCGTGAGGGCTTAGTTCACCATCACCTCGTCCAGTGCCTGCTCGAGGGTGCTGACCGTGCGCTCGATATTGTGCAGCTTTTCGAGCCCGAACAGACCGATGCGGAAGGTCTGGAAGTCGGCCGGCTCGTCGCATTGCAACGGCACTCCGGCGGCGATCTGCAGGCCGTGGGCGGCAAATTTCTTGCCGCTCTTGATGTCGGCATCATCGGTGTAGCTCACCACGACGCCAGGGGCCTGAAAGCCGGCTGCGGCAACGCTCTTGATGCCTTTGCCGGTCAACATTGCGCGCACCCGATCGCCCAGCGCCTGTTGTTCGTTGCGGACCTTGTCGAAACCGTAGGCTTGCGTCTCTTTCATCACTTCGTTAAACCGCGCGAGGGAATCGCAGGGCATGGTCGCATGGTAGGCATGTCCGCCCTGTTCGTAGGCCTGCATGATTTGCAGCCACTTTTTCAGGTCGCAGGCGAAGCTGCTGCTCTGCGTTTGCTCGATGCGCTCCAGGGCCAGGGAACTGAACATCACCAGGGCGCAGCAAGGGGAGGCGCTCCAGCCTTTCTGCGGTGCGCTGATCAGCAGGTCGACGGCGCATTTGTGCATATCCACCCAAAGCGTGCCTGAGGCGATGCAGTCCAGCACGAACAGGCCACCCACCGCATGCACGGCGTCGCCGATGGCCCGCAGGTATTCGTCGGGCAGGATAATCCCTGATGAGGTTTCAACATGGGGGGCGAAGACAATCTGCGGCCTCGAAGCCGCAATGGCTGCCAGCACTTCGTCCAGAGGGGGAGGGGCGTAGGCCGCCTGGCGACCCGAGTCGACCGGTCGGGCTTTCAGCACCGTAGTGGCCGCGGGGATGTCGCCCATCTCAAGGATCTGGCTCCAGCGATAACTGAACCAGCCGTTGCGTATCACCAGGCATTGCTGGTCGGTGGCAAATTGTCGCGCCACCGCTTCCATGCCGAATGTGCCACTGCCCGGCACCACCGCAACAGCCTGGGCGTTGTAGACCTGTTTCAGGGTCCTGGAAATGTTCTTCATCACGCCTTGAAACGACTGCGACATGTGGTTGAGCGAGCGGTCGGTGTAGACCACCGAGTACTCGAGCAACCCCTCGGGATCGATGCTGGGATACAACTTTGACATGGAGTGACTCCTTTGGCAGAGAAGTTTGGCAGAGATGTCCGTGGTATCGACCCTGCCCTAAGCCTTGGCAAATGACAAGATTGCCCGGAGAAAACAACCCATGGCTGTTGGCCTGAATCCGCTCACTTGCATTCGCGACTAGAGTTTCACTACCGACTCTCCTAAAGCCGAGTCAGATTTCAACCGTGCAGCGACAGGTCTCGAGCGTTGTTTCGGTCTATGGGAAACATCTATGACAAATCCGCAAGATAGAGCCGAATCCGACGAGGATTTAGGTCAGATGGTCATAGGGCGAGGGCCCTGCACCCATCTATTGCTGCTCTTACTGGGATTGATCCTGCTGTTTCCCTTTCTTGAGGAAGGTATAGTTGCTCGCACGTTGCTCGGCACTCTGTTTTCAATCGTGCTGCTTGTGGGCGCTTTCGCTACCAGGCAGACGCGGCGGGGGTTCATCCTCAAGCTGGGCCTGGCGTTGCTGGGGGTTGGCCTTCAATGGTCGGCATTGTGGGCTGGAAGCATCGCGATTCTTTTCTTTGCCGGGATAGTTTATGCGGCGTCTCTTGCAGTCTCGTTCACCGGAGTGCTTCGCTATATTCTCAAGCGCGGGCCAATTACCGCCGACAAGCTGCACGGCGCGCTTGCGGGTTACATCATGCTGGCCTTCGTTTGGTCCTTCGTCTATGCCCTGGTCGAAATCTCCAGCGCTGGCTCATTCGGCCCTGCCCACCTCGACTTCGGACAGCCCGGCACTTTCTTCAAACTGATCTACTTTAGCCTCACCACGCTCACGACCACAGGTTTCGGTGATGTTCTCCCGTTGACCAACCACGCCCGCTCACTGGTGATGGTCGAAGAGTTTTCAGGGGTTTTCTACGTTGGCGTTGTGATAGCGCGGCTTGCCGGTCTTTATCCGTCGAATCAGATCAAGTGACTCTCGATTTACCTGGGCCACCTTCGGGTAATAGTGATTGACTCGTTCTTGATTGGGTGGGCACGTGAGACTGACTGACAAGGCCGATTTTTGCCGTTCCTGGCCGATTCTGTTGAAAAAGTCGGTTCTTCCAGACCGCCCACATACTGTCCGCTGAAAATGCGTTCTTTGCGCACTGCTACGCGAAATCTGAGCCCGAAATCCTCTGCTGAAAGTAAAGATTTCAATCTCAAGCGCGTATTTTTTTACCGTGGAAACGATGGCCGACTTTTTCAACAGAATCGGCCGATTTCTGCCCTTCGCGACGGGTAGAAATCGGCCAGAAACAGTCAGTTGGATGTCTAAATAACCCTAAACGATTCACCTACCCAAAAGCTCAGCAAGCGATGCATCGGCCGTTGCGTTAGGTTAATCGTCTGCAAGCAGGAATTGTTTCGATCAACCACTTTGGTTTGGCCCTGCCGGAAACGCCGTTCGGCGGCATCAAGGCCAGCGGTCACGGCAGTGAGGGCGGGACTGAAGGTCTGGATGCCTATCTGACCACCAAATTCATCAGTCAGGTAGGCATCTGAAGTTAATGGGATTCTCTGCTGGAGAGCAGGAATTCCAACCCTGTATTGTCCGAGTTGTCGAAAGGCAGCCCCATGACCGTTCAGTCCACGAAAACACGGTCATGTCTGGTGTGAAGTGAACCAGGCCTTGCTGGACCCGGCCACTGTCGATTTGATCGCTATCAGTAGCGAATCATCACTGACTTCAGTTCGGTGTAGTCATCAATAAACGCACTGCCAAACTCGCGACCTACGCCCGAGGATTTGTTACCTCCGAAGGGCACTGCCGGATCAAGCATCGTGTGCATGTTCACCCACACCGTCCCGGCGTTGATCGCAGGCACTATGCGCAGGGCTTTGCTCAGGTCGTTGGTCCATAGGCTGGCACTCAAGCCGTAAGGCGTGTTGTTCATCAGCTCCAGCAGTTCTTCTTCGCTGTCGTAAGGGAAGAAGGTCGCAATCGGGCCGAACGTTTCCTCGTTGAGCAGCGTGTCGTTGACGCTGTTGGCGAGAATCACCGTCGGTTCAACGTAGCAGCCCGGGCCGTCGATCAGGTTGCCACCGTGAATGATGGTGTTGTTTTCGGCGCGGGCCCTGGCGAAGAACTCGCCGAGTTTCAGTTGATGTTGGCGATTGGTGACCGGGCCGAATTCGGTGCGCTCATCCAGTGGTGAACCGATGTTGAGCGTGCTCAAGCGTTGGGCGAGTTTTTGCGTGATCGGGTCGATCTGTGAACGATGTACGAAGAAGCGCTCGGCGGCTGCACAGATCTGCCCGGAGTGCAGGAAACCGGCTTCGATGATGCCATTGACTGCCTTGTCCAGATCCACATCACGCAGGAAGCCAGCAGAGTTTTTCCCACCCAGTTCCAGCGTTGCGCGGGTCAATCCGGCGCCCATGGCACTTCGGCCGACGGCAATGCCGGTGGGCACGGAGCCGGTAAATGAAACCTTGTCGGTTCCCGGGTGCTCGACCAGTCCTTTGCCCACCAGACCACCCCCCGTCAAAACGTTCAGTGCGCCAGCAGGCAAACCCGCTTCGATGGCCAGTTCGGCAATCCGCAGGATGGTCAACGGCGTGAACTCACTGGGTTTGATGATGATGCTGCAGCCGGTCACCAGCGCCGAGGCCAGTTTCCAGATGGCGATCATGGTCGAGAAATTCCACGGCACGATACCGACTACCACCCCGACCGGTTCACGCAGGGTGAAAGCGGTATAGCGTTCGCCGGCAAAGGAGGGCAGTGACGGGGTGATGGTCTGGCCGCTGATCTTGGTCGCCCAACCAGCGTAGTAGCGCAGAAAGTGTGCGGCCTGGTCGACTTCGAAAGCCCGGGAAATCTGAATGATCTTGCCTGACTGGCAGGTTTCGATCTGCGCCAGTTCTTCGCGGTTCTGCTCCAGCAGGTCGGCCAGTTTCAGCAGCACATTGCCACGGATTGCCGGGGCGACTTGGGACCATTGCCTGAAGCCGCGGCGGGCTGACTCGACGGCAGCATCGACATCGGCCGTGTCTGCGTCGGCGACTTGGGCGATGACCTGGCCGGTGGCTGGATTGACCACCTCCAGTGTCTGGCTGGAATGACTCTGAACGTAGCCACCGTCGATGAACAACGCATGGTTTCGACTCAGGAATGCTTCAACTCGGGGCAGCAGCGGGATATCGCTCATGGGATTTTCCTGATGGCGAACAAAGAAAGCCCCGAGACTAATCCATGGGTCTCATGGCTGGCTTGACTGTGCCTGCCCACGCCTATGTCTGTGACTGCCAGAGCCATTCGAAGCCTTGGTGTATTGCCTTTGAAAAGTACAATCTTGACTCTGGAAGGTGCATTTTCTGGGCTCGTGGCTCACTCCATACTGGCCCTGCATCCAGCGCTACCTGTCGGTTCGGGTAGTTGGCCGGGTATCCAATAATAAGCAGGGCCATCCATGAAAAAGCCAAATCCGCTCCTTGAAGACCTCAAGTCCATTCTGCCGGCCATCGCTGCCAACGCCTTCAAGGCTGAACAGGATCGCAAGGTCCCCGACGAGAACATTGCGCTGCTCAAAAGCATCGGCATGCATCGGGCCTTTCAGCCGAAGAAGTTCGGGGGAATGGAAATATCGCTGCCGCAATTTGCCGACTGTATTGCGTTGCTCGCAGGCTCTTGCGCCAGCACCGCCTGGGCCATGAGTCTGCTCTGCACCCACAGCCATCAACTGGCACTGTTCTCGGCCCAACTGCAGCACGAAGTCTGGGGCGATGACCCGGACGCCACGGCCAGCAGCAGTATCGCGCCGTTTGGGCGCACCGAAGAAATTGAAGGAGGGGTGCTGTTCAGCGGCGAAATGGGCTGGAGCAGCGGTTGCGATCACGCCGAATGGGCGATCGTCGGTTTCCGCCGCAAGAACGCTGAAGGCACTCAGGATTACTGCTTCGCGGTACTGCCGCGCAGTGATTATCAGATCCGTGATGACTGGTTCGCTGCCGGGATGAAAGGCAGCGGCACCAAGACCTTGATCATCGACAATGTGCGGGTGCCGGAACACCGCATCCAGAAAGCCAAGGACATGATGGAAGGCAAATCCGCAGGCTTCGGTCTGTACCCGGACAGCAAGATTTTCTACTCGCCGTACCGACCTTACTTCGCCAGCGGTTTTTCCACCGTGAGCCTGGGCGTTGCCGAGCGGATGCTTGAAGTGTTCCGCGAAAAGACCAAGACCCGCGTGCGTGCGTACACCGGTGCGGCGGTCGGTGCGGCGACGCCGGCGCTGATGCGTCTGGCCGAGTCGACTCATCAAGTGGCCGCTGCACGGGCCTTTCTCGAGAAGACCTGGCAGGAACACGCCGAACACAGTGAGCAGCAACGCTATCCGAGCCGCGAGACCCTGGCGTTCTGGCGCACCAATCAGGCCTATGCCACCAAAATGTGCATCCAGGCCGTGGACCGTTTGTTCGAAGCTGCTGGTGGTAACGCCTGGTTTGAACAGAACGAGATGCAGCGACTGTTCCGTGATTCGCACATGACGGGTGCGCATGCCTACACCGACTATGACGTCTGTGCGCAAATCCTCGGCCGTGAACTGATGGGTCTGGAACCTGATCCGAGCATGATCTGAGCCCACCTCTCATAACAACAATCAGGACTGCTCACGCAAGCAGTCCGGGAGACTTGCATGTCTGATAACAGCGCTTGCGCAGCCAATGAAACCACTTTCGACCCACGGGCATTTCGCCGGGCATTGGGCAACTTTGCCACTGGCGTGACCGTGGTGACGGCCGCCACAGCGTCCGGGCGCAAAGTCGGAGTGACCGCCAACAGCTTCAACTCGGTGTCACTCGATCCGCCTCTTGTGTTGTGGAGTATCGACAAACGCTCCAACAGTCACGAGGTGTTCGAGCAGGCCAGCCATTTTGCGGTCAACGTACTGGCGGCAGACCAGATTGATCTGTCCAACAATTTCGCCCGCCCCAAGGAAGACCGCTTCGCCGAGATTGAGTACGAATCAGGGGAAGGCGGCTCGCCGGTATTCGCCGATTGTTCGGCGCGGTTTCACTGCGAGAAGTACCAGCAGGTGGACGGTGGCGACCATTGGATCATGATCGGCAAGGTGGTGGCCTTCGACGATTTCGGTCGCTCGCCATTGCTGTATCACCAGGGCGCTTACTCCATGGTCTTGCCTCATACCCGCATGACCAAGCGCGATGAAAGCCAGCCGCCGAGCAGTCATTTCCAGGGTCGCCTAAGCCACAACTTGTACTATCTGATGACCCAGGCAGTGCGGGCTTACCAGTCCAGCTATCAACCCCGGCAGTTGTCCACCGGTCTGCGTACCAGTGAGGCGCGGATGTTGATGGTGCTGGAAAGTGACGCCAGGCTGAGCCCCAACGATCTGTTGCGGGAGGTGGCAATGCCTGTTCGGGAAATCGATGAGGCCGTAGCCAACCTCAAACGCAAGGGACTGGTGAACGACGATGCCAACGGTGTACATCTGACGGCTGCCGGTATCGAGCAGACCGAAGACCTTTGGGCAATCGCTCAGGCGCAACAAGAGAAAGTCTTTGCCGAATTCAGCGAGACGCAGATCGAAACGTTCAAGACCGTGTTGAAACGACTGATCAGCAACTGCTGATTGCCATCCCAATCACCTTTGATCTTTGGCGGCAAACAATAAAAAACCGATGTCTGTCACAGCATCGGTTTTTTTTGCGTCACGCTCGGGCGGTGGAACTGCCCCGCATCGTTGTCAGCGCCAAGGCTCAGCGTGCTTCGGCCAACTCATCGATCAAGTGCCGCTGAAACGCCGCAAGCGCCTCTTTCGGTTGCTGCATCTGCACAAATTCCAACATGGGATCTGCGACTTCAGTCCTGACGCCCGCCAGTTCCTCAATCGCCGCTAACCCGCAAAATGGCACATACGCTTCGGAATACCCGCCTTCATGCACTAGAACGAGACGGCCTTGACACAGACGCTCGGCGGCTTCGCGCATACAACGGGTCATTTGCCGGAACGAGTCACTGTGCAACAGCATCCGGGCCAGCGGGTCGACTGCGTTGGCGTCATAACCGCAGGCGATGATGATCAACTCTGGCTCGAAACGCTCCAGCGCCGGAATCACGATGCGCTGCATCGCATAGAGATAAGCCTCATGACCGCTGCCAGGGGGCAACGGAATATTAATATTCGCTCCCAATCCAGCGCCGCGGCCGCGATCGGCTTCACCGCTGTAACCGGCAGGGAAACAGCCGTCTTGATGCAGCGAAATGGTCAGCACATCACCACGTTCTTCGAAGATTGATTGCGTGCCGTTGCCGTGGTGCACATCCCAGTCGATCACCGCGACTTTGCCCAGGCCACGTTGAGCTTTAGCGGCCTCAATGGCGATGGCGATATTGGCCAGGAAGCAGAAGCCCATGGCGCTGTCGGCGAGGCAGTGGTGGCCCGGTGGGCGTGATAGGGAATAGGCATTGTCGACCGCGCCGGACAGTACGGCATCGACCGCTGCCATGGCCAGGCCGGCGGAGAGCCTGGCTATTTCATAACTGCCGGGCCCGATGGGCGCGTTCGGCCCCAACTCGCCGCCCCCGGCATCGCTCATGGCTTTGAAGCGTTGCAGGTACTCAGGCGTATGAACCCGCAGCAGGTCCTCATGTGTTGCCGCATTGGCGCTTTGTACCTGCAGGTGTCGGGTCAGGCCGGAAACGTCCAGCAGGCTCTTGAGCCGGCGTTTGGTTTCCGGGGATTCGGCGTGGCCGGCAGCAGCAGGCGGTTGCACCCAACCTCCCACTGGCAAGGTCAAGGCGTGCAGCCCGGCGCTGTGCCAAAGGCTGAGTTCGTCGAAGAAAAATGCACTTTTTCGGCTCATTGTCGTTTCCATTTTCTTTAGGGTAAAAGGGCTGCTCACGCGCTGGTGCGGCAGCTCAGAATCAACACTAGGGACAGCAAGGTGATGCAGGCCCCTCCGATGAGCAACGATTGGAAACCGCCGCTGGCTTCGATCAGGCGGCCAGCCACTGTCGGACCGATGGCGAGGCCGCCACCGATCACCAGGTTGGAGGCATTCATCAGTTTTCCGGAACGGTCGAGGTCGGCCAGGCAGGCCAGAATCAACGGCAGAATGAAGGTCCAGGTGAACTTGAATAGCAGTGCGGCCAACGCAAAACGCAGCATTTCGGGTTGTCCCAGCAACAACAGCACCGAGCCTGCCATCAGCCCGTACCCCAGCAGCAACAACAGTAGGCGTGGCAGACGATTGCCGACCAGCGAGGCACAACCGGCACCGACAATTCCCATAATCGTGGCGATGGCAAGAATTTCGCCGCTGGACTCGGCAGAGAGACCGGCATGTTTGCTGATGGAACCGATAAAGGTCCAGATGCCGCTCAGGCTTATGTAAAAACTCAGGATGCCAAGAATGCCCAGTGCGGCCTTCCACTTCGAGGCGAGGGTTACTCGCTCAGCGGCTTGGTCAACCGGTGGGCTGCCCTGGGGAAAGTAACGGGCAAGTGGCAAAAAAAACGTCATCAACCCGGCGAGGATCAAGTAGCAGGCTGACAGCCCGTAGTGTTCGAACAGGCGTGGCAGGATGCTCAAACCAATCGCCCCGACCACCAGTTGCCCCATCACCCATAAGCCATAGACGCGACCGGGATTGGACGTCGAGGCCGCGCTGGACAGACAGATGATCATCAATGAACCGC
Source organism: Pseudomonas sp. NPDC087336 (assembly GCF_044744285.1). Lineage (NCBI taxonomy): Bacteria > Pseudomonadati > Pseudomonadota > Gammaproteobacteria > Pseudomonadales > Pseudomonadaceae > Pseudomonas > Pseudomonas sp. NPDC087336. The sequence goes on from NZ_JBIUYA010000023.1 coordinate 34,957, forward strand.
CGGCCAGGGCGCTGCAGAAGCGCAATGCCAGAAGCATCGAATAATCGTGGGCAAGCATCGAAAGCAGGTTGGCTGTAATAAACATAACCCCGGCCACCAATGCGGCTCGACGCCAGTCTACACGCTTGAGCCACCAGAGAGCGGGCAGGGTGGCCATGCTCATGGCGCCCAGTTCAGTGGAGAACAGATCGCCGATCTGTGACGGGCTCAACTGCCATTGAGTCGCCAGTTGCGCCGCCACTGCCGGTGCGGTCATGAGGATGGTCGGGGTGATGGCGGCGAACAGTACAATGGCTGCCAGCAATGCCAGTTGCGATGAAGCGAGTGACCGGTGACTGGTCAGTGGTTTGGTCTGGGTGTTCATAGTCAAACTCCGATGAATGAATTCAGAACACATGGACCAGACGCAGCAGCGCGTCGGTGCCTTGATAGCCGTTGTCGGTGGCGACGTTCTGCGAGAGGCTGAACATCAACTGATTCTGTCTATCGAGCCAATGACCGACTTCGAAACCCACCTGGGTGTAGCGTTTGTGGGTGTTGTCGATGCGCTGGTCATTAATGCGCAACTCACCGCCATCGGCGTGGATCAGTCGCAAAGCACCATAGGTGCTTGGCGTGAAGTCGTAGGAGGCAAAGGCTTGCAGGCGATACAGTGGGTCCTGATTCAGGTCGTTGCCGAAGTAGTCGTCGTTCTTGCCATAGAGCTGCGCTTCAAGGTTGGCTTCCAGCACCCATTTTTCACCGATACCCTGGGTGTAGTTGTAAACGAAGGTGGTGCCCCAGCGATTGGCACCGGGCGATACGTCCGGATTTTCGCCGTGGTACTCGCCCAGCGGCAGGGTAATCAGGGTCAGCAATCCACTGTAGGTGCGCGAGGCGGGGTCGTTGATGAAGAACAGCGTGCCGCCGACCTGAGGATCACCGAATCCACTTTCTCCAGTGTGCAGGCTGGCGCCCGGCAGGCGGGCGTCGATGTCGGCGTAGGGCACGATGAACTGTGGGGTGCAGAGGGTGCCGCAGATGTCGGTGAAAAATACCTGGCGATAAGCCACTGCGTTGACTTTCAGGTCGGCCTTGCCGGTGCTGTCGGCGGGGCCGTGGAAATCGTTGGCGCGGCTTGCCGGCAAATACAGCACGCCCAGTGCGGTGCCCGAAGGGGCACTAAAGAAATCCCGGGCGTTGAGGTCGGCAGCGCTGGCGTGCAGGCTCGATAGAGCACTGATGAGGGCCAGTGCGGTGTTGCGGGTGTAGGTTTTGGCCATGGGCATTGCGTCTCTTCTTTGAATTGTTGTGCGGCGAACGGATCACCTGTAATGGGCAGAGGGGCAAAAAAAGGGCAAAAGCGTCCCGTGGCTGTCAAAAAAACAGCGAAAAGTCAGCGCGAGTCAGCGGTGCAGATCAGTCAGGTGCGGTGTGCAGCAGATGGGCAATTCGGGCTTTGTCCTTGACCCCGAGCTTGCTGTAGATGGCGCGGATGTGGTGTCGCACGGTATTGGGTGACATGCCCAGATCGCGGGCGATTTCCTTTTAGGTCTTGCCCTCGCCGAAGCCCTGAGCCACGTCGTTTTCCCGTGGACTCAATTGCACCAGCACCGTGCGGCTGCGGGCTGCCAGCAGGAACAGATCACCGACCGCCGAGGCCTCGACCTGCAAGTGCTTGCCTTCATACCCCTGGGCGTCCATCGCCACCGGCAGGCAAGGGCCGGTCCAGTCCGGCCACTCGCTTAGCAGCAAATCGACGAAGCCACGTTCTGCGCAGTGCAGTGTGCCGCGCTGGTCACAGACGGCGAGCGCCAGATTGCGCGGGCTGGTGAGCGTTTCGCGCATGGCCACCAGGGTGCGGATCTGATTGGCCGATACCGCCGCCACCAGATGAAGCATGAGATTGTTCAGCAACACGCAATCCTGATCGGTAAAGCGCGCTGCCTCGGGAGCTCGATACACAGCGAGGTGATCGGTGAGGTGGGTTTGCGAGTCGACGTACACAACGCACAGCAATTGGCCAATGCCATAGGACTCGCCGAGCCAGTTGAGCCCGGGACCGTTGGAGGGGTTGCGCATGTCGACGATGACTGCTTGTCCCGGGTTGTCGTGGACCTTGCCGATGGTCACGTCGGTATGGCGAATCGATTGCCAGTCCGCCAGGTAACTGGGGGGCAAATTGTAGAGGTAGGAGTTGTGTTCTTCAGGCAACCCGTCAATCAGCGCCGCACGACCCCACCAGGCACTGTCGAAGGGCAATAGCTGGCTCATGCAGCTCAGTGCAGTGTGGTGAAAATGCTCGATGTCCTTGTTTTGCGCCAGGCGCTGAAGCTCCAGTGTTATCGCGCTGAACGCACCCAGGAGGCTGGCGTGACCATGATCATGACGGCTCATTCGTAAGTACCTCTGTGCGACATTTTTATTGTTTTCGTCACGAAGTCATTAAGGACCGGAACGTTGTTTGGACGTGGGCAGGGCCTGAGGATGAGTATCGGTGGTTTCAGATCGGGTCGCTATCCTACAGATGCACGATGGCCCGTACGTCTGACGGCTGGGTATTGGCGGTCGCTCAAACGCAACTGGGCTTTGTTTGTTTATGGCAGACAGAAGCAAAAGGCTCAGCAGTCTCTTACAAGCAATCTGCATCGGTTTGCTATCAGATCCTGAGTGTCGACTCGTAAAGCAAAGGACAGACTGATGTTCTTCAAGAAAAATATACCGATGCAGCAACTGGCTGAGATCTTGGCGCGATTGCTGGCCGATGAGGCGCTTGAGGCACAGGCGCTTCACGCCTATCCGCAGGTTCAGGCGTGTCTGGAACAGCTCGCGCAGCAAAGAGCGCAGGCCAACCAACGCCTTCTTGTGGCAGAGGAATTAGCCGGGTACCAGATCGCTCAGTTGCAGCATGCACAGCAAGCGCTTGAAGCGTTTGGCCAGAAAATTGAGCAGAGCCGGCAACGCGAGGATGCACTTGAGGCCGAGTTGAGACAGCACGTTCTGCTATCACGTCAGCATCAGCAGGAGGCGCAGATATGGGAACTGTTGCAGTCAACCCTCACCGAGGGCTGCTGGGACATCACAGTGGTTAACGGCGACATTCAGGATCCCGCCAGTCGGATGCGGATTTTTAATCAGTTCCGCCTGCTCATGGGCTATGCCGCACATGAGCTGCCCGATGGCTGGGATGCTCAAGTCAACATCACTCATCCCGACGATCTGCCGAAGATCATGGCAATCTTCGATCGGGAGATCCTTGCGACCCATGGCAGCGGCGAGTATGTCTTTGAATATCGGATGCGCCACAAGACGCGTGACTACATCTGGTGTCGAGAGCGTGGTCGAGCGGTCCGAGATGAGCGGGGGCGATTGACCCGGGTGATCGGCGCGGTGCGCGACATCAGCGATGAGCAGTCAGTCAGGACGACTCATCAACAGTTGCTTGAGCAGAATCAGGCGACCTACGGGCAAATCGCAACCGTAGTGAGTGTCATCAAAGGCATTGCGGACCAGACGAACCTGCTGTCTCTGAACGCTGCGATCGAGGCTGCAAGGGCGGGAGAAGTCGGGCGTGGGTTTTCCGTTGTGGCCGATGAAGTCCGAAAGCTGGCGCAAAGTACCCGCCAGGCCACGCATCGGATTCCGACCATGTTGCTTGAACACAAACAGTAATTTGGTTCAGGAGCTGTGCAGTGCAGCTCCTGAGGGCTTCAGAACGGTACGGCCACGGTTAGCTGGCTGTAAACGTTGGTGCCATTGCCACCCACCTGGTTACCACCATTGGTTTCATCTTTATCAGGTTTATACAAACCGAGCAGTGGCGTGACGATCAGGTGTTCGCTCGCGGCCCATTCGGCGTACAGATCCAGTTCGCGACCATCAAGGTCCAGTGCGTCGCTCTTGTGCAGGGTCTTGTAGTCGAAGAACAGTGCGCCGACAGTGACCGATTCGACCGGTTTAACCTTCAATGCCACATGCTGGACTGACGTATTGGTATTGAAAGGACCTGAGTAGTTAGCGGCGACCTCACCCTGGAACCAGGTGCCATAGCCACGACTGAATCCGTTGAACATCGAATCCCAGTCTTTCGAATACCGGCTGTAGCGGTAAGTGACGTCGGGCGACCAGGGCAGGTCGGCGAAGGTGTAGCCGGCTTCGGTGTACCAGGCTTTTTCCGGCCCGGCGTCTTTATCCTGCCAGGCATATTCGAAGGAAAAATGTGCGTGTTCGATGCCGGCATTACCCGCTCCGCGCAGGCTGTAGATATTCATGCCGTCACGCTGCTTCTGGAGGTCGCTGGCGAAGCGGTCATCGACGTCGATGCCGTGAATGTAAGTCAGGCCCAGAGTACCCGGTTCCGCTGTGTACTCCAGGGTTCCCGCGGCCATTTCGGTGTTGGCTTGGGAGCGATTGTCGGACTTCATCCACATCATGCTGCCGTGTACTCCGTCCTTGCCCCCCAGACGAACAACGGCAGTCTCATCGAATGCATGGCGAGCAGCCAGGTAATAAGCGCCTCCGCGATTGAGCTTGCCGTCGGCGGGCCCCTTGCCAAAATTCAGGCCGTCGTCGTTGATGATGAAACCGTCGCCCAGCGTAATGACCTGGCGGCCGAACGACAGGTCAACGCCATCCTTTCCCAGGACCGGAAAAAGTTCGCCTGAGCGCCATCCCGCAAACGCTTCATCGAATTTCGTGGTGCGTTCTGTACCGTCGGTTATTCCCGCTGCATCGCCGTCCCCCCACGTGCCGGAACTGACCAGATTTGCCGTGCCATATACGCTGCCAGCGCTTCCCAGTGTTTGATCAACACTCAGTCCATACTTGATGAAACCTTCGCGCCAACTGGAACCGCCGGGGGTGCCGTCATAGTTTTTGCGGCTGTTGAACAACCCGTAAACAGCCAGAAAATTACCGGTCACCTTGGTGTCATTGTCGGCGTAGAACTCGTAGGCATTGGCTGATGAGTGTGTGATCAGGAGTGCAGCACCCAAGCTGACAGCGGCGGGCAGTGATCGTGTTTTACGCATGTGCTCCATTGTTACGTTCCCCAGTATTGTTGGACAGCCAAATGGTCGAGGGCGCATTAGGGCAACCGTAAAAGGACCAAGTCTTTCACCTGCGTGCCACAGAATTGACCCTGTCAGCCAGGCAATACGCCTTGGCAGGCAGCAACAAAACCGTCGGCAGACATGGGCAAGACGATGAGGGTGAGAGGGGCGCAAAGTGATTCCGCACACGAAGCCGTTTCGATCAGGGACCGGCTGGGGAAGGCTTTATCGCCGGCTCCTTGAACGGCTTAATAATTCCACTAAGAAATCCGCTTTTGAGGATCCGCACCATGTCGATCAATGACAGGCTCACAGAGCACCTGAAACGAGGTAGCGTTGGTTTTCCCACCGCGTTAGCCAGCACCATTGGCCTGATCATGGCCAGCCCGGTCATTCTCACGGCCACGATGGGTTTTGGGATTGGCGGCAGCGCTTTTGCGGTGGCCATGCTGATCGCGGTGGTCATGATGCTGGCCCAGGCAACCACCTTCGCTGAAGCGGCCTCGATCCTGCCGACCACCGGCTCGGTTTATGACTACATCAATTGCGGTCTGGGGCGTTTCTTCGCGATCACCGGCACGTTGTCGGCATACCTGATCGTGCATGTGTTTGCGGGCACCGCTGAAACCATTCTGTCCGGGGTCATGGCGCTGGTGAACTTCGAGCACCTCAATACATTGGCTGAATCTGCCGGTGGTTCCTGGTTGCTCGGCGTCGGGTTCGTCGTTGTGTTCGCGATTCTCAATGCCTTCGGCGTCAGCGCCTTCGGCAGGGCGGAGATCATTCTGACCTTCGGCATGTGGACCACGTTGATGGTGTTCGGGGTACTGGGTTTGATCGCCGCACCGGCGGTGCAACTGGATGGCTGGTTCGGAGTGTCGCTGGTGGGCACTGACCTGATCACGATCCTGTCGCTGGTGGGCATGGCGATGTTCATGTTCGTCGGTTGCGAGTTCGTCACCCCGTTGGCGCCGGACTTGCGCAATTCGGCCAAGGTTATGCCCAAGGCCATGATTCTGGGATTGTTGAGCGTTGCTACCTGCATGTTCATCTATGGCGCCGCGATGAAGCGTCAGGTCGAGAACGTACTACTGGATGCCGCCTCGGGCGTGCATCTGCTCGACACCCCCATGGCCATTCCGAAATTTGCTGAGCAAGTCATGGGACATGTTGGTCCGTTGTGGCTGGGCATCGGTTTTCTGTTTGCAGGCGCAGCGACCATCAATACGCTGATGGCGGGTGTACCAAGAATTCTCTACGGCATGGCAGTGGACGGTGCGTTGCCCAAGGTGTTCACCTATTTGCACCCACGCTTCAAGACGCCGTTGCTGTGCATTCTGGTGGCGATGCTGATTCCCTGCTTGTACGCCTTTTGGTTGGGTGGCAATACCGACAACATCATGAACCTGGTATTGGCCGCGGTCTGCGCGTGGAGTTTTGCCTATCTGCTGGTGACGCTGTCGGTGGTGAGCCTGCGGATTCGCCGTCCTGATCTGCCACGGGCCTATCGCTCGCCGTTCTTCCCATTGCCGCAGATTCTTTCCAGTGCTGGCATCTTGCTGGGCATGTGGTTCATCACGCCGCCTGGAATGAACCCTGCCGATATTTATGTGCCTTTCGGGGTGATGCTCGGCATTGCGGCTGCCTATGCGCTGTTCTGGACGTTGGTGGTGCAGAAAGTCAATCCATTCAAGCCGGCTATCGTTGAAGAAGTGCTGGCCAAGGAGTTTTCCCATGAGCCTGGCAACCCTCACAACAGTTATCTCGACCATGCTGCAAAAACTGTCTGAATCATTCAGCGCACGACGTGCTCCGAACGGCTACAGGCCCGGGGTAACGCTTGAGTACCTGCGGCGCAATCTGGGGGTGGCGAGTTTTGCTTCCACGGGCCCGGCCGAGGCAGTGTTTTTTCTCGGTGAGAGCCACCTTCAGGTCGACGTTGTCGAGCGCACGGAATCCCAGCTACTGATGCATCTGGTGATGACTGAGTTTTCTGTGAGGGTGCCTGCCTCGGAGCAGGGCAGTGCCCACTTTGATCTGCACCACAGCGGGTCAATTCGGCGGACAGGGCTGGTGTGTAAACAACGCACGGGAGCACCTGAGTTGCTGACCAGGCTCCAGGCTCGGTTGCAAGAAGACCCAGTGTTGCATCAATCGCTGATGTCGCTGGATTTCAAGCGCCTGCAACTCACTCTGGACGGGCATGAATGGCGCGTTCGATTGGAGCATATGGGCGGTAGTGAGGTGGTCAACCGGATGCCGTCATTCCGGCGTTACATCACCTTGAGCGGCGTGCAGCGCGATGTGCTGTTGAATGTTCTGATGGGCCTGCAATGCACATTACGCACGCTCTAATTTGAGATTTGGCATCATTAATGCCTCTGCAATCGGCCCCTGTACTTGTTGCGCACATATAGATAACATGTTAACTATCGCACAACAAAAACAATAAGCCATTGTGGAGATACCATGAGCATCAATGAGTCTACGCAATATGGATTGGAAACCTGGACGCGTGATCTGCGAGCGGCGTGCGGTCATTTCGATACTGAATTGGCCTACAACCGATCGCTTTTCATCGGCGAGGTTTCCAAGCGGTCCCAGGACCGTCTCTCCCTGGCAAACCTGCGCACCAATGCAGGTTCGATCAAGCGCGAACGGCCCAACGCCGATCACGATAATGACCAGCATTGCTTTCTTGTGAGCCAGCGTAGTGGCTATTGTCAGATCGCACAGAACGGCCAGGTCATCCAGCTGGCTCCGGGCGATATGTTGCTCATGGACTCGACCGGCTCGATCGAGATAAGCCCTTTCGGGCTAATCGAACATGCCTCCCTGTCACTGTCACGCAATGAGGTGTGCAAGCAGCTGGGAGGCGGGTCGAAAACCTTCGGCAAGATTTCTTCCAGCAAGGCCTGTGGGCGGATGCTCCATGTGTTGATGGACCAACTGTGCCGGGAGGGGCTGGACGGCCAGGATTCCTCTGGAGAAGGAGAGGCCCTGCAATCGGCTTTCGTTTCGTTGCTGGGTTCCGCATTCGAAACGGACAGCGCGCTGGGTGACAGCAGTGCGTCCTTGCAGGGTAACAATCTGCGCAGCTACGTTCAGAAGGTCATCGATGAGTCCCTGACTCAGCCTGGCCTGAGCCCCGTGGGTCTGGCCAGTCGATTGAACATTTCCGTTCGACATTTGTATCGGCTGTTTGAAGAGCAGGACGACAGTGTCTGCCGTTACATTCAGCGCGCGCGGCTCAAACGCAGCGCTGATGATTTGACTAATCCGTTTCTCAAAAGCGAGTCGATCACCTCTATCGCCTACAAGTGGGGTTTTACCGATTCCGCGCATTTCAGCCGGTCGTTCAAGAAACAGTTTGAGCTGTCGCCCAAGGATTTTCGCTCGACGCATCTACAGCAGGCGGTGGGGGCGGCGTAGGTCGTGAAGTCTCTACGGCATTCGACTCGATATTAATGTTAATGCATTAATTAACTGGCGTTCGATTGGGTTCAGGATAAAGTTTTCGAGCGCCAGGAAAGGTCATGATTTCTTCAGCCAGCGGTAACCAATTCAATGCGTAGTTTGTCATCTCTCATGCGCTGGTCGATGTCAGGGAATCCTGCGACATGAAGCCACTCACCCCTTCGGCCGCCAACATTTGCGCTGTCGCTGTCGAACATTTTGCCGATCATGGTTACGACGCTTCATCCCTCAACGAGATCGCCGTCATGGCCGGCATGCGAAAGGCATCGCTTTACGCGCATTTCAGCAGCAAGGATGCCTTGTTCGAGAGGGTGTTCAAGATTGCACTCGGGCATGAACAGCAGTATGTCGCGGCTTGCTTTGAAGAAGAGGGCGGGCGCGCGGGAGTTCCCGGTCAACTGCACGTCGAGTGTTTGATTGGACGCTATGAAGCATCGGCACACCTGCGATTTCTATTGCGCACCGCCTACTTTCCTCCAGCAGATATCCGTGCCGTCATCACGCTTGGATTCGAGGCTTACCTGGCGCAGATTCGTCAGTATTTTCAACGCGCAACGCGGGACCGGTACACATGGCCGGCGGCTCATCCCGAGCAACTTGAGGTGTTCTGCGACGCGTATCTTGGCATCGTCGACAGTCTGCATGTGGAGCTCATCTATGCAGCGCCACAGACATACGTAAAACGGCTTGCAGCCTTGTTGCGAGTCTTCAGTGATTCACTGTCGATGCTCGAAGGTGCAAGCCGTGACTGAACCTGGATGTCAGTTTTTAGCTGCTGGGTGCATTGATGCAATCACACCTCGGGCAAGGTCGATCCACCATCCACAACGATTGTCTGCCCAGTGATGTAATTCGCCAGATCAGACGCAAGAAAAAGCATGGCCCCGGCAATATCTTCAGGCTTGCCGAGTCGCCCCAGCGGAACCCGGCTTGCGATCTCATCATTGATTTGACCGTCGCCAAGGTTGTTCATGGCGGGCGTGGCGATCATCCCGGGCTCGACCCCATTGACGCGCACCTGATGTCGGGCAAGCTCCAAAGCGGCATTTCGAATAAACCCGTTAACCCCGGCCTTCGACGCCGCATAGTGACTTAGCCCCGGATAGGCGACCCGTGGCCCGGTCACTGACGAGGTCACCAATACGCAACCACCGCCCTGACGTTGAAACATCGGCAACGCCGCCTGGGTCAACCAGAACAGCGCCGAGAGATTGACCGCCAACGTGCGTTCGAGAATGGCTGGGGTGATTTCGGCGAATGGCGTCAACGGAAAGTAACCGGCGTTGTGGATCAGAATATCCAGCCGCCCCCAGTCTCGTTCCAAGCGCTGAACCAGTTCGAACACCGTCGTAGCATCAGCCAGGTCAATGTCCACGGCCTCAACCCGGCACGCTTGCACATTCATCTGCGCCGCGAGCGCCTGAGCTTGATCCAGACGAAGATCAGCGATCATCACTCGAGCCCCGCGCAAGGCGAAAGCTTCGACGATGGCCCGACCGATGCCTTGCGCACCCCCTGTGACCAGCACCGTTTTTGCACTGAAATCGAAGTCTTCAGGCATGAGCGTTCTCCATGTGAGCGTAGGCCAGGGTCGGTACATCGACGATGCTCGAACCACCGTCGGCGACCAGGGTCGCGCCGGTGATGATCGAGGCGTCCGGGCTGGCCAGGAAGCGGCAAACCCTGGCAATTTCTTCGGCACTGGCGGGACGGCGCAACGGCACATCGGCGCAAACCCGGGCGTAGGCTTGCTGTAGCGTGTCGCCATAGAAGTTCATCAACGGCTGCATTTCCTCATCGGCCATCGGGGTCGTGACCCATCCCGGACACGCAGCGTTCACCCGCACGCCGCGTGGCCCGTAGTCCCTGGCCAGTGAGCGGTTGAGCCCAAGCAACGCATGCTTGGCGGTGGTGTATCCGCAAACTTCAGGGCCTGCGGCCAAAGAGGCTATGGAGCCGATCAGTACGATGTTGCCAGCCTGTTCGATCAGCAGCGGCAGGCAGGCCCTGGCACTGTAGAACGCGCTGTCCAGATTGCTGCGCAGCGATGTTTCCCAGGTTTGCGGACTGGTCTGAGTCGCGCTGCCCAGGCCATGACCGCCGGCACAGGCCAGTAGCACATCAAGCCGACCGAAGCGCTCACGAATCTGCGCTACGAAACCTTCCCACGTATCCGGACAGGCCGCATCGCCGACCAGGATCAGGCCGCCGGTTTCCCGGGCGACCTGCTCCAAAGGCTCACGGCGTCGGCCAACCAACACCAGATTGGCACCCTCGGCCGAGTACAACCGGGCGCAGGCGGCACCGATGCCCGTTCCGGCACCGGTGATGACAACCGTGCGTGACTCAGGCATCTGGATACTCCGTGCGGTTGAGAACCTGGCAGTAGGAGCTGACCGGAAAGTTCGACAGCTCATCGAAGGAAGAACCGGCATAGCCGAAGATCTTGCCGTCGCTGCGGTGCTGTTGCATGTCGATCAAGACCAGGCCCAGGGTCGGGATGATCTTTTCGCGCCAGACGAACAGGTACAGCTCATCGGCAATCTTGTAGTAATGGCAGCGGTCGGTATCGCACAGGCCTTGCTCGACACCCTTGAGGCACTGCCAGGAATAGAACTGGTCGTTGAGGTAGATGTGTTCGTAGACTTCGCTCGGACTGTAGCGATACAGGTTGCGAATACCGGTCAGCTCCTGAGTTGGCTCATGGGGGCATTTGCCTTCCTGCCAGGGGCGATCAAGGCTGCCATGGAGGAAGTCCACTTCCACCGACGTCAGGGCTTTGCCAGCGAGCGCGCGGCTGTAAAGCCCTTCCTGAGTTTCGGCCTGTGGCGGCATGCGTCCGATTACGGCGGTGAACGACGACGTGGCGGTATCTAGGATCAGGCTCACTGACCAGGCCTGACCGGCTTCGCGCTTGATGAAGTCGACCAGATACAGGCCCGGGCGCACGGACGTGGCGCGGTACTCGGCAGATCCGCTGGAGTGACCATCAGCGGCGTTCCAGTTCAGCATTTCTGTTTCGAAACGGTGCTCGATCTGCCAGCCGTTGGCGAAGTGCAGCGTGAAGGTCTTGCCGTTGAGATCAGCCAGGTTGGGCAGGATAAAGGCTTCTGGGGCGAAACCGTCGGCGAGGGCACCTACGGTGATCCAGTCAGATTGTGTGGTCATTGCATGGCTCCAGTTGATTGAATTAACAAGCTGGATCATGCCGCCCCGGTACTGACTCGCCTATCAACCAGATGGTTGAACCGGCTTATAAAAACAGCGCCCCCACCAGTTCGGTGCGGCTGGTTACCCCTGTCTTGCGGAACAGGTTGATCAAGTGAGTTTTGATGGTCGGCAGACCGACATCCAGCTCCTGGGCCAGTTGTTTGTTGCTGGCGCCCTGGCGCAACAACAATGCGATCTGACGCTCTTTGGGGGTCAGTCTCGACAGCGAATCTTCATAGGGCTGCAGGTTTGCAACCGCCATTTGCAGCAACGCCTGCAAAGCACTGAGTTGAGCCAGTTGATCCGCGGTGAAAGCACCTTGTGCAGCGGTGCGCAACAAGGAGATAGCGGCTTGAGGCTGGCCGGAGCGATGGGCGAGTATCTCCACTACGTCGACGACACCGTAGCGTTGCAGGAAGTCTCGATAGCGGCGACTGTCACGGGTGGGCTGTCGGGCCATGGCGAAACCAAGAGGCACCACTGCCAGTCCGCTCGATTGACAATTGCGCGGTTGCAACGGATCGAATTGACGATAGTTGTCCAGATAATCGCGATGCATTTCACCGCTCATCTGGTGCAACCGGAAGTCGCGGGCTTGCAGCTGTCGGTCGACACAATAGAAGGCGGCCTGGCTGGCAGGAACGATTTGAGTGAAAGCCTGCAGGCATTGGCCAGCGACTTCCTGGGCAGGGATGGCGTTCATGGTCGGTAACTTCGCCATAAGGCTGCCGGTGTGAGCCGGCAGCGGATAACGGTCAGGCAACCGCGAAATAATGCTTCACAAAGCTTTCACTGACAACCTCCCAAAGCACGGGGGTCCCTTTGCTCACGAACCAGCTGTCGCCGGCCTTGTAACGGGTGCTCTGACCAGTGGATTCGTCAGTCAAAACCACTTCGCCGGTGACCACGGTAGCTTGTTCTGAAAATGGGTAGACCATGCGGAATTTGCCTTGGGTGGTGCCGAAATACGCACTGCTGACGGGGTCAGTCGGTGCGCCGAATGTCATTTTCCCAAAGGCGTTGACTTCACCTTCGAGAATTTCGGAGCCAAGGTCGGCGACAGTGCCCCAGGCGTCGAGTTCGGACAGTTGGATGTCTTTCTTGAGAGTGGTAACGGGCATGACAGTTCTCCTGTGAGTGAAAAGGGTGGGGGTCAACGACGACCGTTGAAGTAACCCGAAAGTTGATGAAGGCTTTTGCCTGCCGTCAGCAGCAGTGGTCGCAGGTGATCTTTACCCATGATCTGCGCATGTTTGACCGAACTGATTAGGTCATAGCGGGACGATCCTTCGCTCATGCCCTCAGCCAATATCTTGCAGATGATGTGGCTCGGTGTGACGCCGAAACCGGCGTAACCCTGAACATAAAATGCATTTTTGCGGCCGCTGAGCGTGCCTATTTGCGGAAACAGATTGGCACCGGTCGCCATTGGGCCACCCCATGCCAGGTCGATTCTCACGTCCTTCAGGTACGGGAAAATTTTCAGCATCAGGTTGCGGTTCCACGCCTTCAGATCCTGAGGGATGTGCTCGACGAAGGGGGTCGCGGCACCGAACAGCAGGCGGTTTTCATTGGTGACACGGTAGTAGTCGATGACCGGTCGAATATCGCTGTAGGCGCCGCGTATCGGGCTGATGCGGTTGATCATTTCGTCCGACAGCGGTTCGGTCATCAACTGGAAGGCATAGGTGTTCAGCGTGGTCTTGTGCAGCTCGGGTTCCAGTTTGTTGAGGAAGCTGTCGCAGGCCCAGAGCAACTTCGAAGCCTTCACCGAGCCCCGGCCGGTGCGCACCGTGATGCGCTCGCCATAGCTGACTTCCAGCGCAGGGCTGTGTTCATAGATGCGTGCACCGTGCCCGACCAGCGCCTGGGCTTCGCCCAGCAACAGATTCAATGAATGTACGTGACCACCGCCCATGTGCAACAGGGCGCTGGTATAGGCGTCGGAGCCGATGATCTGTTTGACCTCGGAGCCCGCCATGAAGCGGATTTCGTCCTTGGTATTGATCGACTTGAAGTCTTTCTCCCAGGCGCGAAGGGTTTTTTCCTGGCGGGCGTTGAAGCCCATGTAGCCGTAGCCGTTGCAGAAGTCTGCGTCGATCGAATATTTGGCGATCCGGTCCTTGATGATGCCGGCACCCAGTTCGCTGATTTCAAAGATTTCGCGCAGTCCTTGCTCGCCCACCTGCTCCTTGATCTTTTCCAGGTCGTGACCAATGCCCGCCATGATCTGTCCGCCGTTGCGGCCAGTGCCACCAAACCCCAGATAACGAGCTTCGAGCACCACAATATTGGTGATGCCTTTTTCAGCGAGTTCCAACGCGGTGTTTATGCCGGAGAAGCCGCCGCCAATCACCACGACATCCGCTTCCACATCCTGTTCAAGGGTCGGGAAACTGAGGTTGTATTTTTTGGTTGCCGAGTAGTAGGTAGGCGTTTCGATATTGATCATGGCGCAGCCTGGAAAAGTGGAGGGAAACTCAACTGCAGGGCTTGCAAGAAGCTCTGTACCTGTTGAGGTGTATTAACTGCCTTCCGAGCGGTAGGTGTCTTGATCCTCAATGCCGCGGGTTTTGATCGTGGCTGCCAAGGCCTGGATAGATCGACATCGGCGCAGCGCTGGAATATAGTTCACATATTAATAAACATCGAATTCGAACCCATTCAATGTCCAAGCCGCGCCCATCATTGACACTCACATTGCTCCAGGCTCGCGAAGCCGCAATGGGGTTTTTCCGTCCCTCGTTGAATCAACACGGCTTGACCGAGCAACAGTGGCGGGTCATTCGGATCCTGAGTCAGCACGTTGAGTTGGAAATCAATCGCCTGGCTGAGCTGGCCTGCATCCTCAAACCGAGCATGACCGGTGTGCTGGTGCGCATGGAGGCGGCCGGCATGGTTGAGCGGCGCAAGGCGGAGCAGGATCAACGCAGAGTGCTGGTGCGGCTGGCGGAGAAGGGCGAGGCTTGCTTCAACTCGATGAGCCAGAGCATGGAAGCGAACTATCAGCGATTGCAGGCGGGTTTTGGCGAGGAAAAATTGCAGACGCTACTGACGTTGCTGAACGAGTTGAAAGCGCTCAAGCGTTAGTCAGCAGTGATAATGACCAGTCCCCAGCAATGCGCTGGGGTGGTTGGTGATTGTCATACAGGCATTCCAGGTTTGGTCGATGCCGTCAGTACACGCCACCGGAACTGGTAGGCACAGGACCCTCCTTGAATGTGGCAGCCAAGGTTTGCAGGCCACGCATCAAGACGGTGGTGTCAACGCCCACTGCAACAAACGCCGCACCCAGTTCGATGTAGCGCTTGGCCAGTTTCTGGTCCGCGCTGAGAATGCCGGCCGCTTTACCGGCCTTCTGGATGCGCAAGATGGCGTCCTCGATAGCAGCTTGCACTTCAGGATGCCCCGGGTTGCCGCGGTAACCCATCGAGGCACTCAAATCCGCCGGCCCGATAAACACCCCATCGACGCCTTCTACCGCCGCAATGGCATCCAGATTGCTCAGGCCCTCGCGATTTTCGATCTGCACGAGCAGGCACATCTGTTCATCGGCTTTGTCGAGGTAGCCTGGAATGCTGTTCCAGCGCGACGCGCGTGCCAGTGCACTGCCGACACCGCGATCACCGTTGGGTGGATAGTGGATTGCTTTCACCAGTTCCTTCGCCTGCTCAGCACTTTCCACCATCGGCACCAATAACGTTTGCACACCGATATCGAGCACCTGTTTGATCAGTGCCGTGTCGCCGATGACCGGGCGAATCACCGGATGGCTGGGGTAGGGCGCCACGGCCTGAAGCTGGCCGAGCATCCCGCGCAGATCATTGGGCGCATGCTCGCCGTCGATCAAAAGCCAATCGAATCCGGCGTTGGCGGCCAACTCGGCGCAGTAGGCATCTGCCAGACCAAGCCAAAGGCCGATCTGTGCTTCACCGCTTTGCAGGCGAAGCTTGAAGGTGTTGATGGGCATGTCCATTGTGCAAGGCTCCAATCAAACAAAACGACAGGCAATAGACCCGAGCATGTCGTAGTCGACATGGAAGGTATCGCCAGGGTTGGCCGCCACAGGGCGGGTGAAGGAACCACCGAGGATGATTTGCCCTGGTTGCAGGGTGACGTCGTAGGCCGCCAGTTTGTTCGCCAGCCAGGCCACGCCCTTCGCCGGGTGGTTGAGCACCGCTGCAGACACTCCGGATTCCTCGATCACGCCGTTACGGTAAAGCACAGCGGGCACCTTGCGCAGGTCTATCTCCGTGGGGCGCACGGCACGGCCACCCATGACCACGCCAGCGTTGGCGGCATTGTCGGAGATGGTATCGAATACTTTGCGGGTCGCTTTGCTGTGCGGATCGACCTGCTGGATGCGTGCATCAATGATTTCCAGCGCCGGGATCACCCATTCGGTGGCGTCCAACACATCAAAAACCGTTACGTTCGGGCCTTTCAGGGGCTTGCCGAGAATGAACGCCAATTCGACCTCGACGCGCGGGACGATAAAACGCTCGAACGGAATGTCGGTGCCTTCTTCGAAGAACATGTCATCGAGCAGTGCGCCGTAATCCGGCTCGGTGATGTTCGAGGACACTTGCATGGCCCGGGAAGTCAGGCCAATTTTGTGCCCGACCAGTTTGCGGCCGTCCTTGATCTTTTGCGCCACCCAGGCGCGTTGAATGGCGTACGCGTCTTCGATGGTGATGTCTGGATGGTCCAGGGAAAACTGACGGACCTGCTCACGTGAACGCTCGGCCTGGTCGAGGCGGGCGGCGGCTTGCTGAATGAGTTGTTGATCAAGCATGACAATAATCTCTTACTGAGGATTGACGATGGCGGCCTGGGTGCGCAGCACCAGAAAACCACCGAGAGCGATGAGCAGTGCCAGGACGTACAGCGCCAGGCTGGAACTTTGTGTGGTGTCGCGCATCCAGCCGATCAGATAGGGCGCGAAGAACGATGCGATGCTGCCGAAGGAACTGATCAGGGCGATGCCTGCGGCTTGGGTGCTGTTGGACAGGAACGCCGGAGGCAGTTGCCAGAACATCGGTAGTGCGGCGCTGGCACCCATGCCGGCGACGATCAAACCACCCAGCACCAGCGCCGGGTCCGTGGGGGCGAGCCCGGCGAGGGCGATACCGGCAGCAGCCATCAGCAGCGGTACACAGAGATGCCAGCGGCGTTCACGCTGTCGATCGGATGAGCGCCCGCAACCAATCATGAAAAAACACCCGGCCAGGTAAGGCACGGCACTGAGCAGACCGACCTTGCCATCGCTGCCAATGCCGGCACCGTGAATCAGTGTTGGCATCCAGAACGCCAGGGTGTTGACCGCCAGCATCACCGCGAAATACACCGCCACCAGCAGCCACGCTTGCGGGTTCTGGAGGATGGCCGAAAACGACGTGATCGATTTCCGGTGTTCTTCCCTGTTCAGTTGTTCGCGCAGTTGCTGCTTCTGCTGCGTCGTCAGCCACCGGACTGTCTCGAAGCTGTCCGGCAAGCATTTGAGGACTACGAGCCCTAGCAGAATGACCGGCAACCCTTCAATGACGAACATCCATTGCCAGCCACGCAGGCCGCCAAAGTCGTGGAAGTGTTCGAGAATGCCGCCTGAAAGAGGACCACCGATGACGCCGGCCATGGGAACGGCGATTGCAAATAATGCAGTGATTTGCGCTCGACGACCGGCGGGATACCAGCGGTTCAGGAACACCAGAATACCCGGGAAGAAACCGGCCTCGGCCACCCCGAGCAAAAAACGCAGGACATAGAATTGTGCGGGGCTGTCGATCAAAAACATGCACGTGGACAACGCTCCCCACACCACCATCAGCGTGGCAATCCAGCGTCGCGGGCCAACACGATCAAGTGCCATGTTGCTCGGTACGCCAAACAGCGCGTAGGCAACGAAGAACAGCCCGGCGCCGAAGCCATAGACCGTGTCGCTGAAACTCAAGTCAGCGCTCATCTGCATCTTGGCGAAGCCGATGTTGATCCGGTCGAGGTGGGCGAAGAGATAGCAGATCAACAGCAGTGGCATCAGGCGCCAGGTGATGGTGCTATGGGTCCGATCGCGTGCAACGGTGCCAAGGGTGTCGGCGGTATTGGCTGTGCTCATGGTTTTATACTTTTTGTCTGAGAGGCCGCTGAAACGAAAAGGTGGTTTGCCTTAACGGGGCTGCGCCTTGAGAAAGGCGTGCACGTTGTTTTCCTTGAAGTTGAGCTGTTCGTGCAGCTCGATCATTTCAAATGACAAGGCCAGCAGGCGCTGGGCCTGAAGCTCGGCGAAGTGCCTGGTGATCACCTCAAAAAGTTGTTCCGCGACTTTTTGGCGAGTGGCCAGGTCGCGGCCATGGCCAACCTTCAAGGTCATGTGCACGAAGGCGTAGTCATGCTTGCCGTCGGCCATACGCCAGGTGTCCAGGCGGACACCTCGGCTGCGGATGCCTCCCAGTGGAAACACGCCGCTGTCGCCCAGTGTCTGGTGGACTTTTTCGAACAGGCCAGGCAAGTCGGCTTGCTGTTCAATGTTGTCGGTGTATTCAGCAATGAAGTGGGGCATGAACGGCTCCTTGCAGGCCGCGCGGGAATGCCGTGCGGCCGGACTGGTTAAACGGGGAGAATGGCGTTGATCTGACCGGTGCCCGAACTGCCGAAGGGCTCGGTAATGATCTCGGCAGGCTTGTTGTAGTCAGCCCCGCCGAGCAAGCCCAGAAGCATGGCGGTGTCATGCATCTTGCCTTCGCCGAAGCAGTGCTCGGCATAGTCCGGCAGCATGGCGCAGAACTCTTTCCATCGGCCCTGACGCCAGAGTTCCACCACGTGCAAATCGACTTGTTTATCGAATTCACGCGTCCAGTTATGGATATTGGCTTCGGCATTGCGGTCGTCGGAAAAGCGGTGCGAGAGTGAGCCTGAGGCCAGCACCAATACTTTGCGATCACTCTTCTCGATGGCCCGGCGTACCGCGGCACCGAAGGTGAAGCTGTCTTGCAGGCGATGCCAGGCGCACCAGGCGGCAATCGAAACGATATTGAATTTTTGGTCTGGCGGTACGCCCATGTGCATGTAGCGCATCGGCACCAGGGTTCCGTATTCCAGCTCAAGGCTCGGGATGTTGTGGGCCAGGGTACGCACGTCGGCAGCGTTGGCCTCGGCGGCGATCAACTCACCCAATTCAGGGCAGCCGGGGTACTCGTACTCCATATTTTTGATGAAGTGCGGCAGTTCGTTGCTGGTGTAGATACCTTTGAAGTGTTCGCCACAGTTGACGTGGTAAGCACTGTTGACCAGCCAGTGCACGTCGAACACTACTGCGGTGTCAGCGCCCAGTTCACGGGCGCGTCGGCCGATTTCCTTGTGCCCTGCAATCGCCGCTTCACGACAGCCATGGTGTTTGCCGGGAAGCTCGGACAGGTACATCGAAGGTACGTGGCAGATCTTCGCAGCCAGGACCACTTCGCCCATGATCATTCTCCTGAAATTGTTGTTATGCGTTTCAACTCGGCGGTAATTGAAGCCGCGAAAGGCCGATGCGCGACCCTTCGCGACTTCAGCAATTACAGGCCCCAGCGTGGAATGTGGTGGCTGCCCATCGAGATGCAGATGTTCTTGATCTCGGCGAACACTTCGAAGCTGTACTGGCCGCCTTCACGCCCGGTACCGGAACCCTTCACACCGCCGAAGGGCTGACGCAAATCGCGTACATTCTGGCTGTTGATGAACACCATGCCGGCCTCGATGCCATAGGCCAGGCGATGCGCCTTGCCGATGTCCTGGGTCCAGATATAGGACGCCAGGCCATACTCGGTGTCGTTGGCCAGTTGCAGGGCTTCGGCTTCATCCTTGAATGGAATCAGGCAGACCACCGGGCCAAAGATTTCTTCCTGGGCAATGCGCATTTTGTTGTTCACATCGGCAAACACTGTTGGCTGGATGAACTGGCCTTTGGCGAGGTGCGCAGGCAAGTTGGCCGGACGCTCCAGGCCGCCAGCGAGGAGGGTGGCGCCCTCTTCGATGCCGATCTTGATGTAGCCGGTGACCTTGTCGTAATGGGCCTGGGTGATCATCGAGCCGACCTGGGTTTTTGGATCTTGTGGGTCGCCGACGATCAAGCGCTTGGCGCGAGCGGCAAACTCGGCGACGAACTGCGGATAAACGCTTTCCTGAATGAAGATCCGGCTACCGGCGGTGCAGCGCTCGCCGTTCAGCGAGAAGATGGTGAACAACGCCGCGTCCAGCGCGCGTTCAAGGTCCGCATCTTCGAAAATCAGCACCGGTGACTTGCCGCCCAGCTCCATGGAGTACTTTTTCAGGCCTGCGGTCTGCATGATTTTCTTGCCGGTGGCAGTGCCGCCAGTGAAGGAAATCGCCCGTACATCGGGGTGTCGAACCAGCGCATCGCCCGCGGTGGCGCCATAGCCTTGAATGACGTTGAGTACACCATTTGGAATGCCGGCTTCGACGGCCAGGCGACCCAGTTCATTGGCGGTCAGTGGCGACAGCTCGGACATTTTCAGGACGGCGGTATTGCCCAGCGCCAGGCACGGCGCGGTCTTCCAGGTGGCCGTCATGAACGGCACGTTCCAGGGCGATACCAGGCCGCACACACCCACGGGTTGATAAAGGGTGTAGTTGAGCATCTGGTCATCGACCGGGTAGCTGTGCCCGTCCATGCGTGTGCAGACTTCGGCAAAGAAGTCGAAGTTATGCGAGGCGCGGGGAATCAGTACGTTTTTGGTCTGGTGAATCGGCAAGCCGGTATCGAGGGTTTCCAGTTCGGCCAGATGCGGGACGTTTTGCTCAATCAGTTCGCCCAGCTTGCGCATCAGACGGGCACGTTCCTTGGCCGGCGTGCCAGCCCATTTTGGAAACGCTTCCTTGGCTGCCGCTACAGCTTGAGCAACTTCCTCGGCACCGCCGCTCGCCACTTCGCCGATGGCCTCGCCGGTCGCCGGGTTGTAGTTGACGAACACATCTTTGCTTTCGACCTCACGGCCGTTGATCCAGTGTTTGATCATGGTGCTCAAGCCTCTTTCCGGGCGGAGAAGAACTCCGCTTCGCTGACAATTCGATTAACCAGGCGACCTACGCCTTCAACTTCCACAATCACTTCATCGCCTGGCACCACATCAGCCAGACCTTCGGGCGTGCCAGTTGCGATCATGTCGCCGGGCTGCAGGGTCATGAAGCTGGACAGGTATTCGATCAGGTAAGGGATGTCGAAAATCATGTCCGAGGTCGAGCCTTCCTGGCGCAGTTCACCGTTGATCCAGGTTCGCAGTTTCAGGTTGCTCGGGTCCGGCACATCGGCGACGTCGACGATCCACGGGCCAACGGGGGTCGTGGCATCGCGGTTCTTCACCCGCAGGTTGGGCCGGTAGTAATTTTCCAGGTAGTCGCGAATCGCGTAGTCGTTGCACACCGTGTAACCCGCCAAATATTCCAGGGCGTCTTCACGTTTGACGTTGCGTGCCGGCTTGCCGATGACGGCCACGAGCTCGCACTCGTAGTGCATGTAGGCAACGTTGTCCGGACGCCAGGTCACCTGGTTGTGGCCGGTGTAGGTGCCAGGCGATTTGATGAATGCCAATGGCTCGGTGGGCGGCTTGAACGCCAGTTCTGCGGCGTGATCGGCATAGTTCAAGCCCAGGGCGAACATGCTGCCCGTGGCGGGTGGCAACCATTGCACCTGATCTTCGGCCAGCTGACGGCCGTCGGCCAGGCGTACGGCGTTGTTGTCTTCGACAGTGACGAGATGGACTTCGCCTTCAAAACGGATACGGGCGTGTTTCATGGAGGCTCCTGTTACTCGGCCACGATGTGGTTGACGAGACGGCCAAGGCCGCTGATTTCGACTTCGACGGTGTCGCCTGGTTGAACGTCGACACGGCCTTCCGGCGTGCCGGTGATCAGCACATCGCCCTCATGCAGCGTCATGAATTCGCTTATCTCTGCAATCAGCTGAGGAATGTTGCGGACGAAATTGGCCGTGTTGTTTTGCTGGCGGACTTCGCCGTTTACATAAAGCGTGATGGCCAGGCTGTGCGGGTCCGAAAGCTGAGCGGTGGGTACCAGTTCAGGCCCGATGGCACAGAAACCATCACGGCATTTGGCTTTGACGGCGGGGCGGTAGTAGCTGTCTTCCGGCAGGCTGTATTCATTGACGATGGTGTAGCCAGCTACGTAATCGAGTGCCTGCGCTGCGTTGACGCGGCTTGCTGTTGTACCAATGACGACGCCAAGGGATGGTCCGGGCTGCAGACGTTCGCCATTACCTGGGTGCACAACCTTGGCGCCATGTTGATTGCGCGTGTTAGGTGTCTTGACAAACAGCACAGGTTTGACCGGCGGCTTTTGATAAGGCGGCTGTTCGAATTCGGCGAGGCGCTGTTTCAGCAATCCCTGATAGTTCAGCGCGACACCAAAGAGGGTGCCGGTTGCGACGTCATGCAAGGCGCGGCTCATGCTTTTCTCCTGGGAGAGCCTTGGGGGCTCTGTGATTTTGTTAATGTGTTAACAGTTATAATTAATATGTTAACTATCGTCAAGCGTGGCAGACTGGTCGAACAGTGGTTGTCTTGCCCAATTCGGTGCAGGATGAAGGCGACTGCAAGGCTTGAATCAGAATGAAAATGAGTAGCGAGCGATGACCGACCGTCAACCGATCCCGAACATCAACATTGGCCAGGTGTACGACCAGCGCTACAGCGACGCTGAAGTGCATTACGACAAGCTGGGTAACCTGGCGGGCTTCTTCGGTCGCAACATGCCGGTGCACCGACATGACCGGTTTTTTCAGGTTCACTACGTCAAAAGCGGCACGGTGCGGGTGTACCTGGACGACCAGCAATACGTGGAGTCCGGGCCGATGTTCTTCCTGACGCCACCGACCATTCCTCATTCCTTCGTGACTGAGGCCAACAGTGACGGGCACGTTTTGACGGTGCGTCAGCAACTGGTGTGGCAACTGATCGATGCCGATTCCAGCCTGGCGCCTGCTGGGGCACAGTTTCCGGCTGTGTGTGTCGCGCTGTCTCGCCTTGGGCCGGAATATGCCGCTGAGGTGCGCCGTCTTGAATATTTTTTCGAGGAGCTGAGTGAGGAGGTCGTGACTGAACGTCCGGGACGCAGTTCTGTCCTGGACGGCTTGACGCGATTGATCATGATCAGTCTGCTGCGACTGTGTCCCAACTCGTTGAAAGCCTCGCCAGCAAGGCACGAAGACCTGAGAATCTTCCACCGCTTCAATGAATTGATCGAAGCCCACTACCAGCAACACTGGCCGTTGTCGCGTTACGCTGAACGCATCGGGGTTACCGAAGCACGACTCAACGATGTGTGCCGACGGATTGCCGACCTGCCTTCCAAGCGCCTGATCATGGAGCGCTTGATCCAGGAAGCGAAACGACTGCTGTTGTTTACCGGCGGCTCTGCCAATGAAATCTGCTATCAGCTGGGGTTCAAGGACCCGGCCTATTTCAGTCGATTCTTCCAGCGCCACGTGCAGTTGACACCGGGGGAGTATCGCCAGCGCCAATCGGGTTTGCGTTGAGCGGGGCATAGGCTTTTGGGCCTTGGTCGGGTTGATCTTGTACGGATCATCATGACCACCGCGGCGCTGCGACAGAATGGCTTTTACAGGGAACCGATTGCACTTTTCACAGGCGCGTTGCTGCCAGGCAATGTCGGGTTGATCCAAGACGGAAAATGGTTAACAAGATAATAAGCGAGCGCGGGTCCGCCGCTTGCACCCGTTGGCTGGCGACACTAAGCTGCCGACTCGCCCAATCAAGTAGTTCGATCATGGCTAACCCCAGACCTTCACTGACGCTGACCTTATTGCAGGCTCGCGAGGCCGCAATGGCTTTCTTCCGCCCGGCTCTCAACAAACACGACCTGACTGAACAGCAGTGGCGGATCATTCGGATACTGCGTCAGCAGGGCGAGCTTGAAAGTCATCAGCTTGCGCACCAGGCCTGCATTTTAAAGCCGAGCATGACTGGAGTTTTGACACGTCTGGAGCGAGATGGTCTGGTGCGTCGGCAGAAATCCAGCGAGGATCAACGACGGGTTCTCGTGGCGCTCACAGAGCGCGGCCAGCAGTGCTTTGTCTCCATGAGCGACGGCATGGAAGGTAACTACCTCAAGATTGAAGAGCAGTTTGGTGCGGAGAAAATGGCGCAGTTACTGGCATTGCTCAATGAGTTTAAAAATATCAAACCTTGACTGGCGTCTGTTAATGCAATGACTTTCGCCGACTTTCCGTGCATTCCTTTTTTGCAGGAGCTTACTGGCATCGGTTTTCAAAGGCTCCAGCAACAGGGATTCCAGTCCAGAGGAGCTGGCCGCCGCCTTTACACTGACGTTTGCTCACGAGGCAGATGTAGCAAGGCTACGGGGTAGGGTGGCGCTACATGCCCGGAAGATGGCAGTGACCGCTTTTGGCCGATTGTGTTGAAAAAGTCGGTCCTTCCAGATCGCCTGCGTACAGGCTGCTGAAAACGCCTTTTTTGCGCGCAGCTACGCGAAATCTGAGCTCGGAATCCTCTGCACAAAGTAAAGATTTCAATCTCAAGCGCGTACTTTTCTGCCTCGGAAACCATGGCCGACTTTTTCAACAGAATCGGCCGATTGTTGCCCATCCCAAAGGGCGACAATCGACCCAATATAGATAGTCGTGGGCCATACGAATAAGCGCAAGTTAGATCTCGTACTCCGATGCGGCCGATTACTGCCCTGACGACTGTAATCGACCTCATGCCACTCTAATTCGGTTCCCGCCGTGGATCGACGCGTGGTAAGCGTCGGCGATCGGGGAACAAAACGGTCCTGACTGCCAAAGCTTTTTGCCGACGATACAGAATCGTCGTCGCAGTGAACCCGCACACCGCCGCGAACATCAGCCAGTAGGCAGGTGATGCCTTGTCGCCCGTGGCCTGGACAAGCAGCGTGGAGATTGCCGGGGTAAAACCGCCAAACACCGCGGTGGCCAAACTGAAGGCCAGTGAAAACCCGACTACCCGCACGTTCTGTGGCATGACTTCGGTCAATGCCGCGACCATGGCGCCGTTGTAAATGCCGAAGAAGAACGAGAAGTACAGCAGAACAGCGAGCAGTCGTTCGAAACTCGCCGCTTCTGCCAGCCAGTGCATGGCGGGATAGGCGGTCAAGATGCACAGCAACGATATCGCCAGCAACAGTGGCCGACGGCCAATGCGGTCGGAGAGGGCGCCTCCGACAGGCAGCCAGATAAAGTTGCTGATGCCGACCAGCAGTGTGACCGCCAGGCTGTCGGTGGTGCTCAGGTTCAGTACTGTCCTGCCAAAGGTAGGTGTGTAAACCGTAATCAGGTAGAACGTGGTAGTGGTCATGGACGCCAGCAAGCCACCCGCTAGTACGGTGCGCCAGTTGTCACGCATCGAGCGAAAAACTTCGCGCGTTGTTGGACGATGGCTGCGAGCCGTGAAGGCAGCGGTTTCTTCCAGTGAGCGGCGAATAATGAAAATGAACGGGATGATCACGCAGCCAATGAAGAACGGAATACGCCAGCCCCAATCGGCAATCTCAGCAGCTTGCATCGTGGCGTTGATCGTGTAGCCCAACGCGGCCGCGACGACGATCGCCACCTGTTGGCTGGCCGATTGCCAACTGGTGTAGAAACCGGTGTGACCGGGGGTGGAAATTTCCGCCAGATACACGGAAACACCGCCCATTTCCGCTCCGGCGGAGAAGCCCTGGAGCAGCCTGCCCAGCAACACCAGAATCGGTGCGGCCACGCCGATGGCGGCATAGCCCGGCACCAGGGCGATCAATACGGTACCGGCGGCCATGATCGACAGCGTCACGATCAGGCCCTTGCGACGGCCCACCTTGTCGATGTACGCCCCCAGCACAATGGCGCCTAACGGACGCATCAGGAATCCGGAACCGAAGACCGCGAAGGTCATCATCAGCGAGGCAAACTCGCTGGTGGCTGGAAAGAAGGTCTGAGAGATGTAGGTCGCGTAGAACCCGAACAGAAAGAAGTCGAACTGCTCGAGAAAGTTACCGCTCGTGACCCGCAAAATGGCGCCCAATTTGGACCCCTTGGCTCGGGTTGTTGCCGTTGTCGTTTTCATGGCTACCGTTATGCTCACTATTGTTTTTGGAATGAGTGTTTTAACCGTCAGTCGCTGCCGGCGTTGATCGGGATGGGTTGACGCTTCTCGATCGCGTGTTTGAGCAGCGCTGCGCTGCGGAATATTCCATGGGCGAATTTGCTGTAGGGCATGGTCAGGAAAAACGCCATGACCAGGCCGAGATGGACAGCCAACATCACGCCCAAGACGCTGGTTTCACGCAAAGCCAGTAGCGCCAAGCCGCTTGCGCTGACCAGAAACAGCAGTGCGATGAAGCCGCGATCCATGGGTTTTTGGTTCTCATCGCCGTGCGCAGGGTTGCGACGCAGATTCAGCCAAAGAAGACCTGCCGGGCCGATCAGCAGGCCGATGCCACCGGCAATCCCCAACATCACCGGCAAGCTGAAGATTGGATAAGGCGCCGACCACTTCAGCAAATAATGAAAGAGCGTGGCGACACCGGTGGCGGCGAAGCACAGCATGAAGCCGTAGAAGGTGAGGTGGTGGAATCGGCGTCGCCACAAGGTGAATTGATCGTCGGCGTTGTTGCAGCCTTCGCCATGACCGCCGTCCAGGTACTTGAGCCTCGCGACGTTGGCCGTAGCCTCCAATGCAGCGGATGTTTTCAACGGCAGTGGCGCTGCGACCGGTGAAACGTCGCGCCAGAAGCGTCGTACACCCATGGTCAGGGCCAGTACCGCAAAGCCAAACACTGAGCCGAACATCAGCGCCAGGGTGTTATGCGGGAAAATCCTG
Organism: Pseudomonas sp. NPDC087336; assembly: GCF_044744285.1. Classification (NCBI taxonomy): domain Bacteria; kingdom Pseudomonadati; phylum Pseudomonadota; class Gammaproteobacteria; order Pseudomonadales; family Pseudomonadaceae; genus Pseudomonas; species Pseudomonas sp. NPDC087336. Next base: position 61,544 of record NZ_JBIUYA010000023.1, read on the forward strand.
TAGAAGTTGCCCCCGGGAATGGCCGTGAACAGGTTGCCCATGAGCATCAGGGTCAGGCATATAAACAAGGCCAGTGCCCCACCGCAAGCCAGTGCCAGGGTCAGGCCGTTGCGCTGATACAACCTGCCCATCACTTGCGGCCAGGCATATTCGGCGTAAGTATCCAGGCGCACTTTGGCCATGGCTTTGGGGACGTTGACGTCGAATTCGTGTGGGGCGGCGTACTGGCAGGCGTGCAGGCACGCGCCGCAGTTATGGCACAAGTTCGCCAGGTAATGGATGTCGGCCTGAGTGAATTCCAGGCGCCGGGTCATCGCCGGAAATACCGCGCAGAAGCCTTCGCAATAACGGCAGGCATTACAGATGGTCATCTCCCGCTGGACTTCACTTTCGTCAAGATTCAACACCGGGATCAACCCGCCCGACGCTTGGGGATCAAACAGTTGCATGTCGAAACTCCGTGTTTGCAGATGAAACGCCAAAGCCCACCGAAGCGGCCGCCTGCACACCGGCGATGCGACCAAACGCGGTTCCGATGGCCATGCCGATGCCGGCGGTGTAGCCCTTGCCCAGAACGTTGCCGGCCATCATTTCTCCCGCGACGAACAGGTTGGGGCTCGCTTTGCCGTTGAAATGCACGGCAGCGGTTTCGTCGGTGGCGAGCCCGAGGTAGGTGAACGTGACACCCGGTTTAAGCGGGTAGGCGTAGAAAGGTGGTTTCACCAATGGCCGCGCCCAATGGGTTTTGGCGGGCGTCAGTCCTTGGGTGTGGCAGTCGTCCAACGCCGTGTGATCGAACGTGCCAACGCGGCAGGCGCTGTTGTAGTCCTCGACAGTCTTGACGAATTTTTCTTGAGGCAGCTTCAACTGGCGGGCAAGGTCTTGCAGAGTATTGGCGGTGGTTCCAGGAAAGACCGGCGGCATGAAGCGGCCGATGGCTTGTTGATCGATGATCGAATACGCCTGCTGACCGGGTTGTCCGGCAACCAGACGCCCCCAGATCGCATAACGTTTTGGCCAGAAATCCTCACCTTCGTCGTAGAAGCGTTCGCCATCACGATTGACCACCACACCCAGCGATACGCAGTCGATTCGGGTGCAGATGCCGCCGTCGTAAAGTGGCGCGCGGGCATCAATCGCGACCATGTGTGCTTGCGTCGGATCGCCGATCGCATCTGCGCCAAGGTCGAGCATGCGCCGTAGCAAAATGCCGGTGTTGAATCGGGTGCCCCGGATCAGGAAATTGTCCGATGGCCATTCACCGCGTTCGTTCTGACCCCAGGCTTCGCGCAACCATTCACGGTTGGATTCGAAGCCGCCGGCCGCCAACACGCAGGCCCGGGCTTCAATGCGTTCTGCGGCGAAACGCTGACCATCGATTTCATGTTCGCCCACATGGGCGGCGACGAATTTCCCCTCATCCAACTCGATGTCGGTCACTTGCGTGTTGTATCGAACTTTTACACCCAGGCGCTCGGCGCTGCGGAAATACGCATTGACCAGCGCTTTGCCGCCGCCCATAAAAAAAGCATTCGTCCGCGCCACGTGCAGCGCGCCGGACAGCGGTGGCTGAAAATGCACGCCGTGCGAACGCATCCAATCGCGGCAAGAAGACGATGCCCGAATTGCAATGCGTGCAAGCTTTTCATCCGTGAGGCCACCGGTAACCTTCAACAGGTCTTGCCAGTATTCTTCTTCCGGATAGGCATCGATCAGGACGTCCTGCGGTTCGTCGTGCATGCACCGCAGGTTACGGGTGTGTTGGGAGTTGCCACCGCGCCAGATTTTCGGAGAGGCTTCCAGCAGCATCACGCTGGCGCCCGCTTCTCGCGCCATCAGAGCGGCGCACAAGGCAGCGTTGCCACCCCCTATGATTAAGACATCGATCATTATCGCTCCTCGATTTGCAAGGAAGCGGGAACGAAGTGCTCCTTGCGAGTGGGGAGAACGATAGGGTGGGGAAGGAGTGGCCGAAAGGCTGCTTTTGACGCGGGGTGTTTAGTTTTTCTAAAGGCTTTGTCGTCAGGAGAGACTTATGTGTCCGGGGTTGAAGGAGGATTACGCGTCTACCCCTTCTATCCACGTAGCTCCAGGCCACTGTTTGTCGACGACCAACTGTCGCGCCACATCGACGATGACCAACCGCGTTGCCAGCGCCGCCGGAGAGAGTTCGTCGTCAGCCAGCGTCGCCAGAAGATTACGCCGGCCCACATGGGGATCGGCAATCCTGATCAGTGAAAGTCCGGACCCGTCTTTCAATGCAGCGGCCGCCCCCGGTTGTATCGTTGCTGCATGACCGGCCCGAACGGCGTTCATCAAAACAGCGAGACCGTCGACTTCCATAATGACATTGGGTGTTAGCCCGACCCGCTCGAACGCGCTCATCAATGCCGAGCGCAATCCATGTTGCGCGCTGGGCATCACCAGCGGCAGGCCGCCGAGGTCGGCTAACTGCACGCTGTCACCAGAAGGCGCTTGAGGCAGGCTGGGCGAGGCAATGACAAAGAGCTTTTCATCCAGCAGCGGAGTCACGCTCCAGCGTTTACCCCCTTCGAGCTGGAACAGGATGGCCAGGTCAATTTGCCGTGCGTTGAGCTGCGCCGCCAAGTGGCCGGAAAGCATTTCCACCAAATGCAGTTGTATGTCCGGATAACGCGCACGCATTGCGTTGATCAACGGCAACGCGAGCACCGTCGCGGTAGTCGGTGGTAAGCCGACGCTGACATAACCGCTCATTCGCCCGCGATGGGCGGCCATGATTGCGTTTTCCGCCTGGCGTAGCGTCAGTTGGGCATGATGTAAAAACGCAAATCCGGCGCTAGTGGGCGTCACGCCGGTGGAGGTTCGATTCAGGAGGCGGGTGCACAGTTCGATTTCCAGCTTGGAGATTTGCTGACTGAGGGCTGACACACCAACGTCCAGTTCAAGTGCCGCACGCCCCAGGCTGCCAAGCTCGATGATTTTTACGAAATAGCGCAGTTGTCTCAATTCCAATGTGGCTGCTCCCCACGAATTTGCTATTCAAATACCTGAACGTTTGCCACGCAAGTTGCGAAGCCCAAAGAGGCAGCATTGTCGCAGGTTTGGGTTGACCGTTGAGCGCGTGCGCTTTGTCGTAACTAAATGGGTCAATTTAACGGTTGGCACGGGGAGTGTCGAATGACTGCTCCGATTGTTGCCTGTGCACGTCGTTTGGCAGGGCCGATTACTCAGTGGTTGTGATGAGCCAGAGCGGGGCTGACGATTTCTTTGTCTTGGCGACTTCGTCGCAGTAGTTCTTGGACTGGAAGTTCTTCGCGGCGCGCGAGGCGGGCACCGGTACCCAACGCACATTGAGCAGAGTGCCCACCGAGGACTCCTTGACCTGCGTATTGGCGTCGTCGCGTTCGGAATAGGCGACGCTGATCTTGCCAGGCGTGCGCTGGTCGTCGAGCGGCCAGCCGCACATCATTGTGTAGACCGGCGTGGCTTTGGGGTCCAATGGGAACTTCGCGGGCTTCACGAGGCGCCGAGCCACCATCTGCATCATCGAAGGCAGGTACTCGACCGCGTGCAGCAATTGCACCTCGCCCGACTCGAACCAGCCGAATACCGCCACGCCACCCGCCGGCACGTCGCCGCTTTCAGGTGCATTTTCGTCGCCCTGATCGGTGAAAATGGCCAGGATCGTGTACTTGCTGTCTGGGAGATTGCGTCGGAAGTAGTTGCCGCCGACCATCATGGTCGCGTGCGCGGTCGGCGTGTCGGCCGCGTAGACCGGAGTTTCATCGAGCAAGGCGCCGAGCGTGAGCGCCGCGACAGGGAGAGCGGCTCTTGTGACCCGTGTCCCGTAGCGCGATAGCCGGCCGCAGATGGTCGTCTTCTGTGGGTAGGCGGTCATCGTCCCTCCGACGGCGGTCATTTTTCCGTCGCCGGCGGGCAACGTCTCACGTTAATGTAGTGCGACGCCCGAGTCTTCGCGATTTCGCTCCAGGGCCGTACGTCCGGAAATGTCTGAAGACAGCCCACGCGTGAGTGCTGAACGGCGGTTCGAGGTTGAAGCCTATGGCGAAGGCTTCTTCCGGGTCAGTCTGCATTTTGGTTTTATCGAAGAGCCGGATGTCCCCTTGGCGTTGAGTCTCTGTCACTTGGCTGAGCTGGATTTCAGTCCGATGCGCACGACCTATTTCCTCAGCCGAGAAACGGTTATCCCGACCAAACGCATTGGTATGGCCCGTTGGCGAGAAAGCCTGTTCGCGTTTTTGCTCAAGAACGCCAATAGCAACCTGAAGTACTTCAAGTTGCCGTTGAATCGGGTGATAGAGCTGGGCACACAGGTTGAGATGTAAAGACTCATCGAGTATCCAGGGAACTCATGGAGCGTCGGCGCGAGAAGGTCGAAGCTGCCGTACTGCCCGTGCAGCACCTCAAGAGTTCAATGCGGGCCATTCATGCTGGATGAACCACGCGTCAGACGCTTGAGCGCGATGACCATCAGGCCCCCGGCAACCAGCATTCCCGTGAGAAAAAGCGGATAGGCAACCCACCAGGGGACGGCTGAGGTCATCATGCTGAATTCGGACATGCCACCAATGCTGGCAATCAGGTTGAGAGGCAGGAAAACCACATTGATCAGCGTCAGTTTGCGTAGCAGGTTGTTCATGGTGTTGTTCATCAAATTGCCGCGTGCATCGATCAAGCCGGCAAACACCCTGGAGTAGATTTCCGCCTGTTTGTTGCACTGGGTGTTCTCGATGATCAGATCGTCGATCAGCGCGATTGCCTCGACGCTGAAGTGCTCTTTTTCTGCATGGTTGCGCAGTCGGGTCAGAACAGCGCCATTGCTGTGAATCGCGTTGATGTAATAGATCAGGCTTTCGCTGAGGTTGAACATCTGGATTAGATGTCGATTCTCCATCGAGGAGTTGAACTTCTGTTGCAACTCGCGAGCCACCATCTTTATCACCTTGAGGTGGCCCAGGTAGTGGTGGAGGTTGTTGAACAGCATGTCCAGCAGCACATCCAGCGGTGTGTGCAAGGGGTGCCGCTCCCCCAGTCCGCTCAACTGGGAATCGTCGGTCGCGATGACCAGCAAGCATGTTTTAGAGAACAGTAAGCCGAACGACGAGACCTCGAAGGCCAGGCTTTCTCCGCCCGAGTAACTTTCCGGACGCTTCCAGATCAAGAACAGATTATCCGGGTGGAATTCGATGCGTGAGACTTCGTCAGGATCCAGTGCCGAAGCCAGCGCGTGATCGTCCAGTTTGAAATCGCTGCGCAGTAGATCCCGTTCTGCGATGTCGGGATTGCTGAACAACATCACCTCGGCATTGAGGTGTTCAACCGGTACCAGCGCCCCATTGGCGAGTTGAAAACTCTTGATCACATCTGACCTCTGGCGTTATCGACTGAGAAAGTCAGTGTCTTGCAGGATGCGTGTCGGATCAAGCGTTCACCAGGCCTGGCCACGACGTTTGAGTTCCAGGCGCCGGACGAACTCTTCCAGCACCAGTGAATACAAATCGTCCTGCAAGTAAGCGTCTTCGATGCCGGCGTCCATGTTCGGGTTGTCGTTGACCTCGATCACCACCACCTTGTCGCCGGACTGCTTGAGGTCAACGCCATACAAGCCGTCACCGATCAGGTTCGCCGTTTTGACCGCCAGTTCAACCACCGCTCTTGGTGCCTCGTGAACCGCCAGGGTGCGGCATTCGCCATTGATGTCCTGGCCCTTGGCCTTGTGGTTGTAGATCTGCCAGTGACCCTTGGACATGAAGTACTGGCAGGCGAAAATCGGCTTGCGGTTGAGCACGCCGATGCGCCAGTCGTACTCGGTGTAGAAAAACTCCTGAGCCAGCAACAGCACCGAGTGTTCGAACAGCTCGGCGGTAGCTTCGAGCAAGGCCTGCTGGCTTTCGACCTTGATCACGCCCCGGGAGAAACAACCGTCGGGGATCTTCAACACCAAGGGGAAACCCAGGCGCTCACCGACCCGCTCGAAGTCTTGCGGTCGATCCTTGTAGAGAATCTCGGTTGCCGGCATACCCAATTGATTGCTTTTGAGTAGATCAGTCAGGTACACCTTGTTGGTACAGCGCAGGATTGAAGCGGGATCGTCCATCACCACCAGCCCTTCGCTTTCCGCCTTCTTGGCGAAGCGATAGGTATGGTTATCGACGCTGGTGGTTTCGCGAATCAGCAGGGCGTCATACTCGGCGATTCGTGAATAGTCTTTCTTTTCGATCAGATCGACATCAATACCCAGGCTTCTGCCAACCCGGATAAAATTTTCCAGTGCCTTGGCATTGGAAGGCGGCAACGCTTCCAGGGGATCATGCAAAATGGCCAGGTCGTAGCGGGCTACACGGGGTGAGCGCGGTATTCGCCATATCTTGCGACTGAAACTGTCCAGCGAGTTGGCGAATTGATCTTCCTGATCTTCGCGTAACTTTTGCAAGACGCCAGACTTTATTCCCTCGATGCGCCAACTATTGCTTTTACGGAACTCTACCAGGAGGATCGGACAAGGGAATATTTCGAATATTTGTCGCGCCAGTTCCTGCAACGGTTCAAGGTTGGTTTTACCGAAGTACAGGGTGAGGGTGAATCCTTCGGTATTACTGTAAATATGGTTGTTCAGTGCTTTGTCCAGTGTCTTTCCCAGATCATCCAGCGCCAGGCCATACAGTGATTTTTTGGTAAGTTCGCTGATAGTGCGCACGGAAGGAATCACCTTATGGCCGCGTGCTTCCGCCAGCAGTGAACAGTAATACCCGTGCCCCAGATACCTGTAGCTGCGGCACAGGTTAATCACCTGGACGCGCTTGCCGGCTTCTATCTCAAGGGGCTGTTCCAGGTACTCCTGCGCACTCATCACATCCTCCGAGGGGAAGTAAGAGGCCCAGTCTTCTTTTCGCTCAACAATAATAATAACCTGGCTGGATCTTCCGGGTAACTCCGGTAAATAAGTCGGGTTTGATATTGCTGTTAAGCGATTTTGCTCTGATACTTCACGCAAGCCACCCTGTACCGCTGACATATGAAAAGGTCCGTTGGAGAACAAGTCCTTATCTATTAAGCACGATACTTTTAAAAAGTCTCGTTTCGTTACGCAACTTTTACGGTGGGGCTATGAGTCTGTTATTTCGCAAGGCGACACACGATGACCTGAAGTCGCTGCTGGAACTGGAAAACCAGTGCTTTACCTCTGATCGGCTGACTGCACGCAGTTTTCAGTGGATGATCAGCCGCGCCCATGCCAGCCTGATCGTCGCGCAAGCCGGGAGCCAACTGATGGGTTACTGCCTGGTGCTGTTTCACCGTGGCACCTCCCTGGCGCGCCTGTATTCAATCGCCATTGCCAGCCACAGTCGCGGCCTCGGTCTTGGAAAGCAGCTGTTGGATCAGGCGGAGGATAGCGCTCGCGCTCACGACTGCGCCTACCTGCGCCTGGAAGTGCGACCGGATAATCGCGTCGCTATCGGTCTTTATGAGCGCAACGGTTACCGACGTTTCGCAGTGGTCCACGACTACTACGAAGACCATGCGCATGCGCTGCGTTTGGAGAAACGCATTGTGCAACATCGGGAAAACCGTGAGTTCCAGGTGCCCTATTACCAACAGACCACCGAGTTTACCTGCGGCCCGGCGTGCCTGTTGATGGCCATGAAGGCATTGCAACCCGAGCGTTTAATTGCGCGCAGGGACGAACTGCAGATCTGGCGTGAAGCCACGACGGTGTTCATGACGTCGGGACATGGCGGGTGCAGTCCCCAAGGCTTGGCCCTGGCGGCCTGGCGCCGAGGATTTCGCGTACGCCTGCAAGTGAGTATCGCCGGACCGCTGTTCATCGACGGGGTGCGCGACGGACATAAAAAGGAGGTCATTCGCCTGGTACACGAAGAGTTCTGCGCGCAACTTCGGCAGAGCGATGTGGAGCAGGTCAGCAGCAACCAGCTGGACCTGGCTCAAACGCTGAAGACCGGCGGACAACCCTTGGTGCTGATCAGCAGCTACCGCCTGACTCGCTCGAAAGCCCCGCACTGGGTCATCGTCACTGACTACGATGAAGACTTCGTCTACCTGCATGACCCGGACATCGATCACAGTCAGCACCGTCAGGCACTCGATTGCCAGCATCTGCCCGTCAGTCACAAGGCGTTCGACAAGATGTGTGCGTTCGGTGGCAACAAGCTGCGCGCCTCAGTCACGCTTTACTCGCGCGAGCAGTCCAGCAACGGAGTGCCAATTGCCTCCAGCACAGAAGCTTTTTATTAATGGGACCTTGCATGCCGTGACTTTAAAGACTTTTATCCCCGCAAATATATGCTCAAGGAATGAAGCGATACCCAACCCCCGTTTCGGTGATGAGGTGTCGCGGCTGGGAAGGGTCTGCTTCGACTTTTTTACGCAAGCCACCCATGAATACTCGAAGGTAAGGCGTATCGGTGGTGTGCGATGGGCCCCATACAGCCTTGAGCAGTTGCTGATGCGTCAGGACGCGGTTCGGATGTGAGCAAAGATGGACCAGCAGGCGGTACTCCAGCGGTGTCAAATGCAGAGGGGCGCCAGAGCGTTCCACGACACGCCGTTCCATATCAATCCGCACCTCGCCAAAGGCCAGGACGGCATGGTTCTCGGTATCTTTTACGTGTCTGCGTAGCATTGCGCGGACGCGAGCCAGCAGTTCCCCGGTGCCAAACGGCTTCACCAGATAGTCATCGGCACCCGTGTCCAGGGCCAGGATTTTGTCCGATTCTGCACCACGGGCAGACAACACAATGATCGGCACCTCTGACCAACTCCGTACGTCCCGGATAAGGTCAACACCGTCGCCGTCGGGCAGTCCGAGGTCGAGCACGATCAGGTCCGGATGGCGTGTCCCAGCATCGATAAGGCCTCGGTGAAAGGTATCGGCTTCGTGAACTTCCAAGCCTTCAGCTTGCAGGGCCATTCGCACGAAACGTCGTATTTCCTTCTCATCTTCAATGATCAGGACGTGCAGCACCGATTCGGTCATGGTTGCTCCTCGCCTGTTTGCTCAGCAAAGGGTTCGATGACTGGAGGCTCCTCACGGGGTAGACGCAACGTGAAGCGCGCACCGCCCTCTGGGCGTGTAACACCCAAAATGGTTCCTCCATGAGCCTGTGCGATGGCTCGACAGATGGCCCGGCCCAGCCCGACGCCGGGTATCGAGCTTTCCTTCTTGCCGCGCATGAATTTGCTGAAAATTGCCTCTTCGTGACCGTGCGGTAACCCTGGTCCTTCGTCGGCGACCCACAATTCGAAGTTGTCAGGCGTGGCCCTGGCGCCCAGGCCGATGGTGGTGCCTTGCGGTGTGTACTTGACGGCGTTCTCGATCAGGTTGATGAGAACGCGTTCGATCAGTACCGCGTCGATTTGTACGGGAGGTAAATCATCGTCCAAAGCGACCTGCACCGAACGCCCTCCCAGAATCGGTTGGATGGCTCGTAGGGCACTGCCCACCACGTCTTCGATGGGTTGCCACTGCCGATTCAACACCACTTTGCCGGATTCGAGGCGCGCCATGTCCAGCAGGTTGTTGACCAGCGTATTCATGCGCAGCGCCGACTCACCCACCGCCGTGGCGATCTCGGCGGCTTCGCCGGTCAGGGGTGGCCTGGTCAGTTTAAGCGCTTCGGCAAGCCCTACCAAAACGGACAATGGCGTTCGCAGGTCATGGGAGATGGCCGAAAGCAGTGAGTTACGCAAGCGCTCGGACTCCATCTGCACTGTCGTGTCCTGGGCAATGTGGATGTAGTGAATCCGTTCGAGCGAGATGGCCAGTAATGACGCACAAGTGTCGAGCAAGCGTCGCTGTTCCGGCACCACCAGCCGACTCGTGTCTCGCGGTTGCACGGCCAGTACACCGCGCACCCGCATGGGGGCTGACAAGGGCAGATAAAGCGTTGAACTTGAGGGCAGGGTATCGGTGCCATAGCCGGCCGGCTCGGTTTTATCGAAGGACCACTGGGCAATGGCAACATCCACTTGCGGTGCATCCCCAGTGATCAGCGGAGCTTGCAGTTTATTGTTGTCGTCAGCGACCAGCAGCGCCGACCTGGCGCCAAACTCGGCGGTGAGAAAGCGTGCACTGATTTCAGCGACTTGCTCAGTCATCAGCGCGGCGGACAATAGGCGTGACATGTCGTACAGCGCCCGCATGCGGTCCTCGCGCCGTTGCGCCACCCGTGCCTGGTAGGTCAGGCCGGCGGTCATCTGGCCGATCACCAGGGCGACCACGAGCATGACGCTGAAGGTCACCAGGTACTGGATATCGGCGAAGGCAAACGAAAAACGCGGCGCCACAAAAAAGAAGTCGAATGCGGCCACTGACAAAAAAGCCGCCAGAATCGCTGGGCCCCGACCAAAGCGTACGGCGACGGCGACGACGGCCAGCAAGAACAGCATGACGATATTGGCCTGTTCCAGCACCTGAGCCAGAGGTAAAGCCGCGAGGGTCGTCACCGCGCAGAGTGCCCCGCTCCAAATATAGGAGCGCCACATCACCGGAGTCTCGGTCTTGGTGGAGCGGGGCTCGGTGTGTGTACGCTGGTCGGTTGGAAGAGAGACTTGAATGACGTCCAGGTCAGCGCCCAGCACACCAATTCGATCCGCGAGTACTCGCCGCCAGAAACGACGACGCGGGTGGTCGTCGCGGCCCAGCACGACTTTGGAGAGATTGTGCTGCCGTGCGTACTTGACCAGCGTTTCGGCGATGTCCTGACCGGCCAGGGTCGAGATCTGCGCCCCCATGTCCTGGGCCAGCTTCAGGGTCGCCAGAACGCGACGGCGCTTCGTCTCGGGCAGACGCTGCAAGGCGGGGGTCTCGACATACACGGCATGCCAGGGCACGTTGAGCTGAGCGGCCAGACGCGCTGTCGAACGTACCGTTTTTTCGCCTTTTTCATGCGGGCCGATGCAGGCGAGCAGCGAGTCGCGGGTGCCCCAGACTGGTTTGACTGCACTGCTGATGCGGTATTGCAGCATCTCGCTGTCGACACGGTCGGCGGTACGACGCAGTGCCAATTCGCGCAAGGCGATCAGGTTGCCTTTGCGGAAGAAGTTCTGCACCGCGCGTTCGGCCTGATGGGCCAGATAGACTTTGCCTTCCTTGAGGCGTTGCAGCAGGTCGTCAGGCGGCAAGTCAACAATGACCACTTCATCCGCCGTGTCGAACACATGATCGGGTACGGTCTCCCAAACCCGGATGCCGGTGATCCCACCGACGATGTCATTCAGGCTCTCAAGATGCTGAACGTTCATGGTGGACCAGACGTCGATACCGGCACTGAGCAGCTCTTCTACGTCCTGCCAGCGTTTTGGATGACGCGAACCGATAATGTTGGAATGAGCCAGTTCGTCGATCAGGATCAACTGTGGTTTGCGCAACAGTGCGGCGTCCAGATCGAACTCGGTCAGCGTGCGGTTCTTGTCTATGACCTGTTTGAGGGGCAGCACGTCCAGGTTCTTGGTAAGCGCCTGGGTTTCAGCGCGGCCATGGGTTTCGATCACGCCGATCAGTACATCGGTGTGCTGTTGTTTCGCCGTTTGGGCGGCCGCCAGCATCGCGTAGGTCTTGCCGACACCGGCGCTGGCACCAAAGAAAATCTTCAGCCGACCGCGTTTGGCTTGCGCTTCTTCTTCGCGAATCTGGGCCAGTAGCTGGTCCGGGTCGGGACGTTGTTCGGCCATCAGGCTCACCGTGTGTGAGTGGGCGCTCAATGTGCGGCGTCGAGTGCCAGATTCAGTTCCAGGACGTTGATCCGAGGCTCGCCAAGAAACCCGAACAGCATGCCTTCGGAGTGCTCGGCAATCAGTTGACGAACGCGCTCTATGGGCAAGTTGCGCAACCGCGAAATTCGGCCCGCCTGATACTGGGCTGCTGCGATGCTGATATGCGGATCAAGGCCGCTAGCCGAACTGTAGACCAGGTCGGCGGGGATGGTCGCGGTGTTACCTGGATCGGCAACACGCAAGGCATCGATACGACCCTTGATCGCGTCCGCGAGTGCGGGGTTCAGCGGCCCCAGGTTCGACCCGGATGATGCCGCAGCGTTGTAGGGCGTGGGGCTGGTCGCAGACGGGCGACTCCAGAAATGCCTTGGATCGCTGAAGCTCTGACCGATCAACGAGGAACCCACGGTTTTGCCATCTCGTTCAATCAGACTGCCCGCCGCCTGATGGGGAAAGACCAGCCGGGCGATCCCGGTGGTGAGCAGTGGATAGGCCAATCCCGTGAGCAGTGAAAATACAATCAGCAGGGTCAACGCCGGACGCAGCAGAGTGGCCATGACAATTCTCCCTCACACCAGACCGACAGCGGCCAGGGCCATGTCGATGATTTTGATGCCAATGAATGGAACGATCACCCCACCCAGCCCGTAGATCAACAGGTTGCGGCGTAACAACGAGGCCGCACCGACCGGGCGGTACTTCACGCCTTTGAGTGCCAGGGGAATCAGGAAAATGATGATCAGCGCGTTGAAAATCACCGCCGACAGCACCGCCGAGTTTGGGCTGGTCAGCCCCATAATGTTGAGCGCGGCGAGCTGCGGGTACGTGGTGACGAAGGCAGCCGGCACGATTGCGAAATATTTGGCGATGTCATTGGCAATCGAGAAGGTGGTCAGCGAGCCTCGGGTCATCAGCATCTGTTTGCCGGTTTCCACCACTTCGATCAACTTCGTCGGGTTGCTGTCCAGGTCCACCATGTTCCCGGCTTCCTTGGCGGCCTGAGTCCCCGAGTTCATCGCCACGGCAACATCCGCTTGAGCCAGTGCAGGGGCATCGTTGGTGCCGTCGCCGGTCATGGCCACCAAACGGCCTTCGGCCTGGTAGTCGCGGATCAATTGCAATTTCTGTTCGGGCGTCGCCTCCGCCAGAAAGTCATCGACGCCGGCCTCGGCGGCGATGGCGGCGGCGGTGACCCGGTTGTCGCCGGTCACCATGACCGTCTTGATGCCCATGCGCCGCAGTTCGAGAAAACGCTCCTTAATCCCGCCTTTGACGATGTCCTTGAGTTCGATGACACCCAGCACCTTGGAGCCGTCGGCAACGACCAGCGGCGTACTGCCCCGACGCGCCACCTCCTCAATGCTGTTTTGCACGGCCTCGGGAAAGCTGCCACCCAGGCTCTGGACATGCTTGAGAATGGCCTCGCCAGCGCCCTTGCGTATTTGCCGGTCGCCCATGTTCACTCCGCTCATTCTCGTTTGCGCCGAGAAGTGCACGAAGTGAGCATCGAGTGCGGCAATGTCACGCTCGCGCAGATTGAACCGCTGTTTCGCCAGGACCACGATACTGCGTCCCTCGGGGGTTTCGTCGGCCAGGGAGGCCAGTTGCGCCACATCCGCCAGCTCCGCTTCCTTGATGCCCGGAGCCGGTAAAAAGGTTGAGGCATGACGATTGCCCAGCGTAATGGTCCCAGTCTTGTCCAGCAGCAAAACGTCCACGTCACCAGCGGCTTCTACGGCTCGGCCGGACGTGGCGATCACGTTGGCTTCCATCATGCGGCTCATGCCCGCCACACCGACCGCCGACAACAGGCCAGCAATGGTCGTGGGAATCAGGCAGACCAGCAACGAGATGAGGACGGTGATCGAGACGGGCGTCCCGGATTTGGCCACGGCAACCCCGAATAGCGAAAATGGTAGGAGCGTCACCGTTACGCCGAGGAACACTATCGTCAGCGCGACCAATAAAATCGACAAGGCGATTTCATTCGGGGTTTTTTGCCGCTTGGCGTTCTCGACCATCGCGATCATGCGGTCGACGAAGGTTTCGCCAGGGTCAGTGGTCACACGAATGACGATCCAGTCCGACAGCACCCGTGTTCCGCCGGTCACGGCCGAGAAGTCGCCGCCACATTCTCGGATCACCGGGGCCGATTCACCGGTAATGGCCGATTCGTCCACCGAGGCCGCGCCTTCGATGACTTCGCCGTCGGCCGGGATCACCGAGTCGGCCAGGTCACCGGCTTCAACGATCACCACATCGCCCTTGCACAGGTCGGTCGATTTAGCCAGCTGCCACTCTGCGCCGTAGTGTGGCTCGCGCAGTTTCTTGGCCCAGGTTTCCTTTTTCAGTTTATGCAGGGAAGCGGCCTGGGCCTTGCTGCGGCCTTCGGCCAAGGCCTCGGCAAAGTTAGCGAACAGCACGGTGAACCAAAGCCAAAAAGTAATCGCCAGGATGAACCCGGTACCGGCTTCTCCCTTGCCACTCAGCGCCTGCACCCATAGGGCGGTGGTGATGATCGCGCCGATGTAGACGACGAACATCACCGGGTTTCGCCACTGAATCCTCGGGCTGAGTTTGCGCACTGACTCGACGATGGCAGGCGTTATCAGTTTCGGGTCGAACAAGGAGAACGCTTTGCGTGTCATGTTCGTGATCTCACTTGATCATCATGAAGTGTTCAACGACGGGACCCAGCGCGAGGGCCGGTACGTAGTTCAACAAGCCGACCAGCAACACCGTGCCGATCAGCAGCACCACGAACAGCATCCCGTGGGTGGGCATGGTGCCTGCGGTGACCGCTAATCGCTTCTTCGCCGCCAGGCTGCCGGCGACTGCGAGCACCGGCACGATGACGCCGAACCGGCCGAACCAGGTCATGATGGCCAGCATCGTGTTGAAGAACGGTGTGTTGGCCGACAGACCGGCGAATGCACTGCCGTTGTTGTTGGCCGCCGAGGTGAAGGCGTAGAGAATTTCCGAGAAACCATGGACACCGGGGTTGGCGATCCCCAATCTCCCAGCTTCGGCCATGACAGCGATGGCCGTACCGAATAGCACCAGCAATGGCGTTACCAGAATCGCGATGGCCACCATCTTCATCTCGTAGGCTTCGATCTTCTTGCCCAGGTACTCGGGCGTGCGACCGATCATCAGGCCGGCGATAAACACCGCGAGGATGGCAAACACCAGCATGCCGTACAGGCCTGAGCCGGTACCGCCGAACACCACTTCACCCAGTTGCATGAGTATCAGCGGCACCGCACCGCCCAGCGGTGTAAACGAATCATGCATCGAGATAACGGCGCCGCACGACGCCGCCGTAGTCACCGCCGCAAACAGACTGGATGCACTGATGCCGAAGCGCAGCTCCTTGCCCTCCATGTTGCCCGCCGCCGTGTCGATACCCAGCGCCGAAAACTGCGGGTTACCCAGTTGTTCGTAATGGGTGACCGCCACTACTGCGATCACGAAGATAATCGTCATTGTCGCCAGCAGCGCCCAGCCTTGGCGTATGTCACCGACGATGTGGCCGAAGACAAAACACAGTGCAGTCGGGATCAGGAAGATCGCGAGCAACTGAAAGAAGTTCGTGACGGCGGAGGGGTTTTCATAAGGATGGGCCGAGTTGGCGTTGAAGAAACCGCCACCATTGGTGCCCAGCATTTTGATGGCCTCTTGTGATGCTACAGGCCCCATAGCAATCGTCTGCTTGTCGGTGCTGACGGCCTTGCTCACCGGATTGCCCTGGGCATCGAGGGTCGGCTGACCGGCATCATTGAGTACCGGGGCCTGGTACTGCATGACTTCCATCGTCGTGACTTCCTTGTATGGGTCAAGATTCTGGATCGCGCCCTGGCTAACCAGAAACAGCGCAAAAATCAGCGACAACGGCAGCAAAACCCACAACGTGATGCGCGTCAGGTCGGTCCAGGCATTACCGATGCTGGTGGCGCTGTGGCGAGCGAACCCGCGAATAAGGGCAATGGCCACCACGATGCCGGTGGCGGCAGACAGGAAGTTCTGTACCGTCAGCGCGAGCATCTGGGTCAGGTAACTCATCGTTGCTTCGCCGCTGTAGCCTTGCCAGTTGGTATTGGTGACGAAACTGGCGGCGGTATTGAACGAGGAGTCTGGAGTTACGGCGCCAAACCCTTGGGGGTTAAATGGCAGAAAACCTTGCAACCGTTGCAAGGCATAAACCACCAGCAATCCCAGTGCGTTGAACAGCAGCAAGGCCAGGGCATACTGGAGCCAACTCATCTGTGTTTCGGGCTTGACGCCGGCCAAGCGATACAGCGGCGACTCGATGCGCGCACCGAAGGCAAATCGGCCTTCCATCACCGTGGTCAACCAGCGCCCAAGAGGCCAGGCCAGAATACCCAGCACCAGCAGAAAGGCCCCGAGCAGGCCCCAGGCTTGAGTAGTCACAGGAAGTCCTCCGGAAAAAGCAGTGCGCAGACGAGGTAAATCAGTAAACCCGTCGCTATCAGCCCGCCGAAAAGATAGAAGCCAGTCATGACCGTCTCCTGTTAAGCGCGGCACAGCCACGAGCAAGGCCGACCAGGATGAAAAAGAACAGTGCACCGAGCACTAAAAAGACGAAATCCATGGCATTCCCTCCAGCGATGAGGGAAGCCTAGATTGACGTCTAATAAATTGTTAAAAGGATTGGGGGCAAAAGAATAAAGATCTTATAAAGATCCAAGGTAGTGCAGTTAGATCAGGGGTGGTCGTTTAGTAATGGGCATTTTTCTTTGATGGGTTTTCTCTTTGTCGCTTTTCTATGGGGAATCTCTGCTTTTTGATTTTTGGTTGAGCGGTTGCTGCTAAAATACTCAAAAATAAAAGATGCAAATCCGAACAGTCCAATTAGTGAAATGATCATAATGCCCAAGTCCGAGCTGCTCATAATATACTCCCGTCGAAATTTGTTCCGGAGGATAAAATATCTATTGTGGAACTCAAGGCGATCTACGATTTCTTTACGATTCGTTTGGTTAATTATACGAAGCTAGCGGCCTACGCAGTAAATCGATCAATGAGTTTAAAGGGCAGGAGTTTCATTACTTGATCACTCTGTGTGACAAGTTTTCCGAAGAAGCCTCACCTATGCCGTCCTCAGGCGAGGTAATCGTGTGGAATTTTGAAGACCCGGTGAGCAGTGAGAGGCATGAGCCATTTCGCCATGCGCTCCAAGAGATTCACGACCGCATCAAAATGTTCGTCACAGTGAAGACAAGGTAGTGAAATTGGATCCGTGTTCAGCACTACGAGCTGTTTTTAGACTTGAATTCCAATGACCGCTCCTGGCCGATTGTGTTGAAAAAGTCGGTCCTTCCAGGCAGTCCTCGTACTGACTGCTGAAAATGCCTTTTTTTCGCGCAGCTACGCGAAATCTGGACCCGGAACCCTCTGCTCAAAGTAAAGATTTAAATCTCAAGCGCGTACTTTTCTGCCGTGGAAACCGTGGCCGACTTTTTCAACTCAATCGGCCGATAAGTGCCCGTCGCGATGGGCAGCAATCGGAACCGTACTGGACTCACAGAGCAGCGTTCTCGTCATCTACACTATTCCAGCAAACACGAAGCTGAGAGCGAGGATGGGGAATGATAGTTGGCCGTAAAATTGATCATGCCTATTCAATCCTGCTAATCACGCCCGTTCTCCTTTACGCAAGCATGGGAGCCGATCCGCTGCACGCAGGATCCTGGTACCTCTTCAGTGTGCCTTTGGCGACGCTGTTACTGGGCGTAATCCTGCGAGTCCCCGCGTTGTTTCTCACTGGAACGACAGTAGCAGCGATAGTGAGTCTACTGATCTACATGAAAATCATGCTCAGCTTGTCTCGCCCCGAAGGGTTGCTTGTGCTTGGGCAGCTATTTTCCATGCCCGGCATGTTGTTGGGCACAGGAGTGTCAGCTTGGCTATTGAGGTACCGCGTGAAAGCAACTTTGTCATGGCTTGTTGCAGGCATTGCATTTCTGGGAGCAGCCATTGGTTTCATGATCGCCCAGATGATCCTGTGCTCCACTTTGATGTATTGCAGTGCCCTGTCTTTTGGAGTGAGGGGTTGAGCTCTGTGGTTGAACTCTCAATGCCAGCCAGCACGCTGCTGGGTAAAAAATAAGATGGGGCCTGTTCGACGAAGCTCAGATTGACGAAGAGTGCGCGAAACAGGGCCCCAAGAGGTCGGATCTTTCCTTACTTGCGGAAATTGCACGAGCGAACTCCAGCGGTAAGGGCTCGTGCAATACCGGCGCTTGCTATACAGGAACCAAGGGGGTATCTGCCATTACTCGCTGGGCGTCAGTCGTCTGGACACGACGGACCTTAAACCATGCCGCGTACAACGCGGGAACGAAGAAAATTGTTAGCAGTGTCGCCATGGTGAGACCGCCCATAATCGCGATCGCCATCGGCCCCCAAAACACACTACGTGTGAGCGGGACCATTGCGAGTACGGTGGCCAGCGCCGTCAGCATCACCGGACGGGCTCGGTGAATGGCGGCATCCAGCACAGCATTCCACGGGTCGCGCCCCTCGGCGTTCTCGATTTGTATTTGATCGATCAGGATCACCGCGTTGCGCATGATCATGCCACCAAGTGCGATGATGCCCAGGATCGCGACGAAGCCCAGCGGCGATTGAAACACAAGCAGCGCGGGCACTACACCGATCAGGCCCAGCGGTGCAGTCAGCATCACCATCCACATGCGGGAGAAGTTCTGCAATTGCAGCATGAGCAATAGCAGGATAGTCACCAGCATCAACGGGGCTACCGCGAGCAGCGCCTTGTTGGCCTTGTCACTTTCCTCAACTGCTCCACCTATATCGATGCGGTATCCGGTCGGCAGCTTGGCTTCAATGTCCTTGAGCAACGGCAGGATTTCCTGCGTCACCGAGACACCCTGTTCACCATCCTTCACGTCCGCACGCACAGTGATCGCCA
Organism: Pseudomonas sp. NPDC087336; assembly: GCF_044744285.1. Lineage (NCBI taxonomy): Bacteria > Pseudomonadati > Pseudomonadota > Gammaproteobacteria > Pseudomonadales > Pseudomonadaceae > Pseudomonas > Pseudomonas sp. NPDC087336. The sequence goes on from NZ_JBIUYA010000023.1 coordinate 80,232, forward strand.
TGTCGCGGTTGCGGCGCCACAGTACCGGTTCTTCCAGTTCAGCGCGCACCTGGGCGACTTGCGACAGCGGCACCACGGTGCCCTGGCGTGTGTAAAGGTTGATGTTTTTCAGTGTGTCGAGGTTCAAGCGTTCCTCTGGCACGGCACGGGCCACGATGTCGATCAGGTCCTCGCGCTCACGCAGCTGCGACAGGGTTGCGCCGTTCATCACGGTCTGGGTCGCCAACGACACGTCGGCCGGGGTGAGGCCAAGCGCACTCGCCTTGTCCTGATCAAGCTCCACCTTCAGCGTACGCACCGGGTCGTTCCAGTCCAACTGGAGGTCGCGCACCTTTTGGTTAGATGCGACTACCTTCTCCACGTCTCGGGCGATCTTGCGCACCACTTGGGTATCGGGGCCTACCACGCGGAACTGTACTGGGTAGCCAACGGGTGGCCCCAACTCTAGCCGAGTCACGCGTATCCACGCTTGTGGGAATTGTTGGTTTGCCGAGTCCACCAGCCGGGCACGTACTCGCTCGCGTGCATCCAGATCTTTGGTCATCACAACAAACTGAGCGAAACCCGGATTGGGCAGCTCCGGGTTGAGCGAGAGGTAAAAGCGCGGTGCGCCGGCGCCGGTGTAGGCAGTATAGAAACGCACGTCCTCATCCTTCGCCAGGATCTCCTCCATGTGCTTGACCTGCTCGGTTGTCGCGGCAAACGAGGAGCCTTCCTTAACACGCAGGTCTATCACCAGCTCAGGACGCGAACTGTTGGGGAAGAATTGCTGCGGCACGAGCTTGATACAGGCCAGAGCAAGCACCAGAGCGCCCACAGTCGCACCGATGACAATCCAACGGCGCTCGATGGCGGCGTCGATCAAGCGGCGCAGGCTGCGGTAAAACTTGGTGTCGTGCGGATCAGCGTGCTGATGCGAGCCCAAGTCGTTGGGCAGCATCTTGACCGCCAGGTATGGTGTGAAGATGCCCGAACAGATCCACGAGAACAGCACCGCGGCGCCGACAATCCAGAAAATGCCCCCCGCGTACTCGCCGGTGGTGGATTTCGACAGGCCGATCGGCAGGAAGCCTACGACTGTGATCAGCGCACCGGTTAGACGCGGCATGGCGGTGGACTGGTAAGAGAAGGCGGCGGCCTTCACGCGGTCCATGCCGGTTTCCATCTTCGCCACCATCATCTCGATAGCGATGATGGCGTCATCCACCAGCAGTCCCAACGCGATAATCAGTGAGCCGAGCGAGATACGCTCAAGGTTCCAGCCCATCGCCAGCATCACCAGCGCCACGCCACCCAGCACCAGCGGCACCGTGGCCGCGACCACGAGGCCTGCGCGCCAGCCCAGGCTGGCCAGACTTACTGCAATCACGATGACCAGCGCCTCGACCAGCGCGCGCCCAAAGTCCAGGATTGCATCCCGTACCGTGGTGGGCTGATCGGCCACCAGCTCCAGCTCCACACCATGCGGAAGTTCCGACTGGATCTTGGTGACGGCCGTGTCCATCGCCTTGCCAAGATCCACGATGTTGCCGTCACTGGTCATCGTGATACCAAGCATCAGTACGGGCTGGCCGTTGTGACGTACCGTGTAGGTCGGTGGATCCTCGAAGCCACGGGTAACGGACGCGACGTCGCCGAGCTTGATCAGCCGGCCACCGGCGGAGATCGGCACGTTGCGGATGGCTTCCTCGCTAGCGAATTGGCCACTCACGCGCACCATTACGCGGTCGCCATGGGTGTCGATCTGGCCTGCGGGCAGCATGGCGTTCTGGCTCTTGAGGCTTTCGGCAATGGCCAGCGGTGTAATGCCCAGCGCTGCCAGGCGTTCGTGCGAGAACTCGACGTAGACACGCTTGGCCTGCTTGCCGATGAGATCGATCTTCTTGACCATCGGCACCTTCAGCATCTGGCGCTTGATGTCCTCGGCCGCGTCGGACAACTCGGCGTGGCCGATGCCGTCGCCTTTGACCGCATACATCAGGCCATACACGTCGCCGTACTCGTCGTTCAGGATCGGGCCGATCACGCCGTCAGGCATCTCCAGGCTCAAATCGTTGAGCTTCTTGCGCGCCTGGTACCAAGCCTCGCGCTGGTCAGCCTTGGAAGTGCCGCCGCGGACGGTGAGTGTCATGCCGGCATAGCCTTGCCGCGCATAAGTAACGACTTTCTCGAAGTTGTCGATCTGCTCGAATTTCTTCTCCATGCGGTTGAGGACCTGGTCCTGCAACTGCTGGGCAGTGGCGCCCGGCCAGATGACCATAGCGGTCATGGAGGGCACAGAAAAGTTCGGGTCTTCCAGTTGGCCAAGCCGGGTGAAACTGAAGGCCCCGGCTACTGCAACGACGAGCAGCATGAACAGGACAATGGCGCGGTGGCGCAATGCCCAGTCGGTGAGATTGAAGTTGCTCATCGGGCGGCCTGCTGCGTGGTGACTTTTTCATCGATTGCGACATTGCGCAAGACGACTTTTAGTCCGGAGGTCATCTTCTGTACACCGGCAGTAACGACCAATGTGCCAGCCCGCGGTCCAGTGACGAGCACCTCGTCATTGCGATAGCCCCAGACGGCCACACGCTCCAAATCGACCAAACCTTCCGACGAGACCGTCCAAAGCGCTGGTTGCCCGCCACTTTGCGTGAGTGCCGTCGCCGGTACCGCTGCCACTGCGACACTGCTCATCACGCGCTCGGCCGTGACCGTGGCAGTGGCACCCAGTGGCAGGGCCTTGGCTGGTTTAAGTCGAGCGCGGTAGGTGCGCGTTTGCGTTGCAGCCTGTGGCGACAATTCGCGCAAGGTGGCATCGAAGCTTTCGTTTGGCGCACTGGCCAAAGCACCTTTGAAATGCGCCTCCTTGAAGACAGACAACTGGTCTTCGGGGACATCGATGACGACCTCAGATTCGTCCGGATTGGCAATCGAAATAATCGGTTGGCCTTCCGCCACGACCTGTCCCGCTTCGATACGTACCGCCGTGACTACGCCGCTACGGGAGGCGCGCAGTACGGTGTACTTGAGGCGGTTGCGTGCAATCTCAAGCTTTCGCGCTTCGGCCTCGGCGGTCGCGCGCGTGGTCTGGGCATTGGTATGTGCACGCTCATCGTCGGCCGCGCTGACTGAACCATCTGCCTTCAAGGCCGTCAGGCGCTGACGATCGGATTCGGCCTGGCGCGTCTGCTCCACGGCAGCGGACCACTGCTGTTGCGACGCTTCCTCCGCGAGGCGGTAGTCGCTGTCGTCCAACACAGCCAGTATGTCGCCTTCGCGCACCAACTGACCGACGTCGACCTTGCGTTGGGCAACCTTGCCGCCCACACGGAAGGATTGGTCGACTTCGTGGCGCGACTGCACGGTGCCCACATAGCGGCTGACGTCGCGGGCATTGTCGTAGTTGATTTCAACGGTACGTACCGCTCTGGGGGCCGGCACGGACGGCTGATCCGGGCTGCACGCGCACAGCATAGCGGCGACGGCCAAGACGCCGGCCGCAGTAAGAGAATTCTTCAAGACGGTTCCTCTTTGGAGAACGACAGATACTTAGGAAAGTGGTGGCCGGTCAGCTTTGACAGATGCGGCTGGGTTGGAGGGTTGTTCGAACACCTGCCAGCCCCCGCCCAGTGCCTTGTAGAGCTGCACGCTATCGAGCAGGAGTCGGGTGTTGCTTTCGTTGGAGTTCAGGTGTGCCGCCAGTCGCGCCCGCTGCGAATCAAGCAAAGGCAACAGGTCAATCTGCCCGCGGTTATAGAGCGACTGGGCGCGACTTTGAGCCGACTCCGCGGAAGCGGCGGCCAATTGCAGCGACCCCGAGCGGCGACGTTCCTGTGCAAGCGTGACAAGGGCGTTTTCCACATCCTCAAGCGCACGCACGATGCCGTCCTCAGCGCGAAGTACGGCCTCTTTTTGAGCGCTTTCGGCCGCATCGTTGATTGCTTGCGTGCGTCCTGCGTTGAAGAGCGGCATTGCCAGCAGACCCGCGACATTGGTGAAGCGCGCAGCCCCAAGATCGGCACCGTTCAGGTTCAGGCCCTGGCGGCCGAAGGACGCACCGAGAAAGAGTTGGGGGAACCACTCAGCTTTCGCTTGCTGGCGACGCGCATTGGCGGCATCCAGCTGAGCCATCAACGCCAGGACGTCAGGTCGGCGTTGTAGCAATTCGGCCGGCTGCCCAGGCTTGGCCTCAGGCACATCCGTCATTTCGCTGCTTGAAGGCTGAATGTTGGTGGTGTTGAAAGACTGGTCGGCGATCAGTACCGCGATACGGTGACGTGCCACCGCCGCTTGGGTTTCCAGTGGTGGTATTTGCGCCCGCGCCGATAAGGCGTCGGTCTGCGCGCGCTCGACGTCGAACGCGGATGCGAGCCCCACCTGTTGACGCGCAGTAACCAGCCGCAGCGTCTCGTCCTGCATCGCCGAGATAGCGCGCAATGTTGCAACCTGGCGCTGGGCCCCGACCAGGGTGAAATAGTTGCTGACGACATCGCTCATCACCAGCAGGCGCACGCCGCGCATGCTGTGCTCCGCGGCTAATGCATCGGCATCCGCCGCCGCGGCACTGGCTCGCAGGCGGCCACTCAGGTCGAGTTCCCACGAGACGTCCAAGCCCATACTGGCGGTCTTGGTATCCGGATACCCCTGTTTTACTGCCGAATTGAAGCCGGTGCTGCGGTCACTGCCAGAGACTGAAGCACCGACGCTTGGAAGCAGCCAGGACTGGCTGACTGTTTCTCCAGCACGCGCGGCACGCAGCCGTTCGGCGGCAATTTTGACATCGCGGTTCTCCCGCGCGGCTCGACGCACCAGGTCCGTCAGCAATGGGTCGTGGTAAACCTCCCACCAGGCCGCCTCGGGCTCCATCTCGGACGCCGTACTGGCGGCGAAGTTGTTCGGCACGTCGACCGAGGGTTTGAGGACCGGTGTGGAGCAGCCAGAAAGGGCGAAGGCGATCGATGTGGCCAAGGCAGCCGCCATGGCAAACGCGGTGGGGCACTTGGTACGTTGCAAGGTTGTCCCACCGGCCTGGCAAGGCAGCGGATGGGGGGTGGAAAGTCGCGGCATCAGAAATGGACTCGTGTAGTTCGAGGTGGCTTCAGCGTAGGGGGACTGTGTAGGCAAAGTCGTCAGCGAACCGTCAGCGTTCGGTCGCGATGCGCTTTGTGCTGGAGAGGTTCATTCACTGTCGCCTTCTATCGCCTGCTCATCGGCTGCTGTCGCCAGATCTGCACCAAGCGACTCCAGCAACTCTTCGCCGGATGAGAACTCGCGCTGACGCCCGGTGACCAGGTTTTCCAAGCGACCGGCCAGGGCGCCCGGTTCGGCATCACTGCGCAGCTTGACGACGTATGCGCGGCGGCTCGGGTATTTGGATTCAGGGTTGAGGCTCATCGCAGACCTGGGGATCAAGAAGGTTAGATGCCAGCGTAAGCCGTCCTCTAGGGCGAGTCGTAAGCGAAAGGTCAGACTTCGGTCGGATCACCTTCGCTCCCACAAGCGTCACTTCAAGCCCGCTTAGCAGCCTCAAGCAGCGAGCGTGCACGTTTTACCTGTTCGGTTCCGTGCGATTCAGGCAATTGATCAATCAGCATGGCCAATGCCTGGTGATCCTCTGGCGCGGCATTGTGGTACTCACACAATTCAACCAGCGCGAGCAGCTCCAGCCATGATGCTTCTTGGGCGCGTGCCTCCTCAATCGCACTCCGCACCGCCGCGTTGCTGGCGTCCGACCGACCCTGAGCACGCGCGAGTGCGGCCTTCAGAAGCAAGAGCTGCGGCAGGTATACACGCTCCCCCAATTCCTCACCTATACGGAATGCTTCCTGCAATTCGACTTGCGCTGCGTCGTAATCACCCGCTAGGAGTAGCGCCTCGGCGGCGTAGCCGAGTACTTCGCTAGCACCGGAGCGCATACCGAGTTCGGTGTGTTCCTCGTAGGCCTTACGGATGTGCCGGTAGCCATCTCGCGGCGCCCCATTGCGCGCGTCGGCCCACCCGCGCCACCAGCGACAAGCCGTACGACCGAGTGCGAGCGAATACTCAACGACGAGCTTTTGCATGCTGTCAGCCAGCTCTGCTACCCGCACAGGGTTCCCCAGACGTACCTCGATCAACACCTCCTGCCAGGTAGCGATCAGCAACGTCATGGGTTGTCGGAGCGTATGTGCGCGGTTTCGGGCTTGCTGCAAATGGTTACGCCCTTCCTCAATCAGCCCAGATCGCACCAGCTCGATGGCCAGCATACCGTGCAGCATGACCTGTGGATCAGTCGCAAAGATCTCGTTTGTCCCTATGCCCAGCGGCTCGGCGATCGCGAGGGCGCGTTCTAGCCAGTTGCGTGTCGTGTTCGTGCGACCCTGGAGGTGATGCACCTCACCCTGAACAATGCACGCTGCCAGCATGAGCGCTTGATCGTTTGCGTGCAAAGAGAGCGCTTCAGCACGCTCTGCCACTTCTAAAGCCTGTGAATAGTCGCCGCGCAGACCGAGCAGATAGCCGAACCCATGTAGGAGGCGACCGCGCATGGGGTGCTCGGGTACATCCGCGAGCAACGTGTATGCCCGTTCGAAAGCGTCCTTGGCTTTGCTGCCGACACCGAACATGTGGAAGGCCGAAACCCCCTGCAACGTGGCCAAGGTAATTTCGAGCGTGTCGCGCTCCTTCCCGCCGGGAGCCTGCATAAGCAGGATTAGGCCACGCTCGGTGAGGCCGATGCACAAGTCCGGGCTGAAGTGCAGTAGTGCGGCTTCTGCGGCCTCGGCGTAATAGCGCAGCGATAGCATCGGCTGCCGAGCACGATCGAAATGCATCGCCAGTTCCGAAGCTGCAACCGGCGTACCAGCGGTGCGCTCACTTTCGAGGGCAGTGCCAACTTGGCGATGGAGATCGATGCGCAATGCGCGCGGCGTGCGCTCGTACAACACTTGGCGAAAAAGGGCGTGGCGGAACGAGTAAGGCAGCTCGACCGCTTCGTCAACATCGGGTATCCGCGATTGTGTGAGCCATACCTGCTCACGCATCAGGTCCTCACAGGCGCCGATCACCGAAGAGAGATTGCGCTCTAGGGCGAGCGAAACTGTCTCAGTCCGGAAATCGGACCCGCACACCGCAGCTGCGCAGAGAAGCGCTCGTTGTTCGGGAGCTAGCTTGGCAATGTAGTGATCGATGATGGCCGCAAGGTTGTCGGGAACCGCCAGGTCGGTCAGCCGAGCTTCGATGGTGGTTTCGTCCTCTTTTACAACCATCACTTCACTGATGATTGAGGAAACGAACAACGGCACGCCGTCAGTCCGGTCGTGCAGGGCGCGCACGAAGGCTTCATCACGTGCCAGTGAGGCTGAACGCAGCGCCACAAAGTCGGCGACTTCAGTTTCCGAAAATGGGTCGAGCACCACTTCCTCGCACAGGCGTTGCAGACGAAGTTCATGGCGCAACGAACTGAGCGGGTGGTCAAGCGCCACCACTTCGGCAAGGCGAAAGCTTGACAGCCACATGAGCCGTGCGGGGCCACGGCGGCGGGCCATGTAGTTAATCAGCTGAACCGTCGCCCGGTCGCTCCAATGCAGGTCTTCGGTCACCAGTAACAGCGGGCGCAGCTCTGTGTAGCGGTCCAACAGTTCACCAAACTCCCTCAGCATGCGTTCCGGGCCGACACCGGCCAGTTCACGCCGCAAGGCGTCACGCTCCTCCGTGCTACTCAGCCACGGCAATTGCAACAGCCAGGTGGGTGCCACTTCGCGCAATAACGCCGGCAGAGTCGGTTCGCTGCGGCACAGGTCGGCCAACGCCTCCAGTACCGGCAGGTACGGTTCGCCTGTGCCAAAGTGCTCCATACAATGGCCACGTGCGCAGGCGATACCGCTAAGGCCGGCAAGAAAATGCTCGATCAATGTGGTCTTGCCGATCCCCGGTTCTCCAGCTAGCCAAACTACTGCCCGCTGACCGCCACTAACCCGCTCCCACGTCCGTTGCAGCCTGGCGACTTCTGCAATGCGACCGATGAATGACGGCAACTGAGGTATGTCGGTCGGCGGAACCACCGTGGATGCAGGAGACACCGAAGCAGCAAGGGGCGACACGGCAATGAAGCGATAGCCGCGCCGCGACACCGTCTCAATAAAGCGAGGGTGCTTGGGGTCATCGCCTAACACCTTGCGCAGGTCACTGATGGCCGTTTTCAGGACCGAATCACTGACAAACCAATGTCCCCATACCTCGTCCCAGCAAAGCGTCCTTGGATACCAATGATCCTGGCTGGCGGGCAAGCACACATAACAACTGGAACGGAGTCGGCGCCAAAGCCACCGCTTGCCCGGCGCGGAACAAGCAAGCGTTGGCCTCATTGAGTTCGAACTCGCCAAAGCCCAGCAGGACGGGGGTTGGATGGGGCTGCGGACGGGCCACGGGTAATTCCTAAAAACTTAAAACGTGGTGCTGAAAATTCGCACGGTATCGATCGTCTTCGATCTAGCGTCGGTCCCTCGCAGTGACGCGCTTTAGTCATGGGTCACTGTTCCCATGACACCCCTGATCGATCCGGACGCCAAGCGTCGTCGGTCGGAAACTGGTGTACCAAAAACTTCATGCCACGAGCCTCGCTTGCCTAATTGTGGCCAGTAACACCTGACCTCTGCGCCGGTTCGTTCGACGACATCACGGCTTTTCAATTATCTCAAATAATTATGACAAATAAATCAATATTGAAATATCTCTCATTTTTGCTTATTTTGATCCTGCCTAACGATGAGACCTATGCGCCTCACGATTTCAATCACAACAAGGGCTCGCGAGATGAACAACAACAAGAAAGATTCCGAATTGCCTCCCTCCGTCATCGACGTGCTGGTCGTCGGTAATGGCCCGGTAGGTGCGACAATTGCGGCGCTGCTCGGCCGCTACGGGGTTACTACCCTGGTGCTGGACAAGCTCCACGACATCGTACTGATGCCTCGTGCCATTGCCCTGGACAACGAGGCCCTGCGCATCCTGCAATTAGCCGGATTGTCAGAGGACGCTTTCGAGAAGATCGTGATCCCTGAAGTGAAGATGCACTCTCCGGTCCTCGGCCAATTTGGTCGCGCCAATACCGAAGGATGCATCGACGGCCATCCCAAGCTTGTGACCTTCTATCAACCCGATCTGGAACGCGCGATGCGTGGCCAGGTTTCCCGACTGAAATCAGTGACCAGTCTGGGTGGTTTTGAGATGGAAAGTCTGGTTGAGGAAGTGGATTGCGTGGTCGCTACCGTGCGGGATGAGAATGGGCACTCGCATGCAGTTCGCGCCCAATACCTGATTGGTGCAGACGGTGCCAGCTCCCGGGTTAGGGCGCTGATCGGCCAGGAATTTGAAGGACAAACCTATGCTGAGGATTGGCTGATTGTCGATGCCAAGAATCGGCATCAGTCAGCCATTGATCACATTGAATTTATCTGTGATCCACGGCGACCCACACCGCACATGCCCGCCCCTGGTGGCAGGGAACGCTGGGAATTCATGCTGCAACCCGGCGAATCACGAGAGGAGTTGGAAAGCCCGGAAAGCATCGCCCGGCTCATAGCCCCCTGGGTCAATCCGTTGGAACTGGAAATCGAGCGCAAAGCGGTGTATCGATTCCACGCTCGATGCTGCAACCGGTTTAGTAAAGGGCGCACGTTTCTCGTTGGCGACGCCGCGCACATCACCCCTCCTTTCGTCGGGCAAGGTCTCGTAGCGGGCCTTCGGGATGGTGCGAACCTGGCCTGGAAGCTGGCTTGGGTCCTTCGTGGCCACGCCGCGCCCGCGATACTCGAAACCTATGACGTTGAACGCCGCCCGCATGCTCAGGCAATGATCAACCTGGCAAAAATGATGGGCCGTCTGGTGATGCCCAAGAACAAGATCGCAGCGTTCTTCATCCACGGCTTGATGCGCATGCTGGGATTGACTCCCGCCACCAGGAGGTATTTCGAGCAGTTGGACATCAAGCCGAAAAACACCTTCAAGCACGGTTTGTTCGTACAGCATCGGCGAGGTGACAAGCTGGTACGTGGCAGCCTTTTTCCCCAAGCCTGGGTTCGTACCCTGCAAAAGCAGATCAATCTGAGCGACGATGCGCTGGGAAATAACCTTACCCTGGTTGGATTCGGCGTTGACCCTTTATCACTGCTATCCACAGATCAGATCGTTGCTTGGGAAAAGATGGGGGGGCACTTCCTGGAAGTCAGACCCCGCGGCCTACGCTCCAGTGGCCGTTGTGACTTCATCGAAGACATGAACCATGAGATCCTGCCGCTGGCTGCAAAAGGAACATTGGTCGCCGTTCGTCCTGACCGTATCATCATGCACCACCTCCCTGGCACAGAGGCCAGCAGACTTTTTCAAGACTGCCGGGATCTGCTGATGAGTGACGCCACTGCTGACAGGGTTTCCAGTACCATCAACGAGCCGATTAGATTACGAGCTTGATCATGCATTCCCCCACACCTCCTTTAGAACCCGCGGCACCAGAACCTCTCACCCGGGGGCACAAGAAGCGTGCGCGCACCCGTCGCGGTCTGATGGACGCGGCATTGCGCCTTGTCGCACGTAAGGAGGCTGGGGAAATCACACTGCTTGAGGTAGCCGCGGAGGCAGAGGTATCCAACGGCACCATCTACAACTATTTCCGAACGCGCGACGAAGTCTTCGAAGCAGTGGGCATTGCCATGGCCGCGGAGTTTTCTGATGCCATTTCTGTCCTGAACGCGGACGTGCTCTGCGGAGCGCAGCGGCTTTCGATTGGTGTACGCATGTTTGTATGTCGGGCTGCGACTGACCACCAATGGGCGAATGCGCTGCTGCGCATCATTCATTTCGACCAGGCCATGCGCTCGCGTCTGGCTGACCATGTGCTTGGCGATCTGCGTGACGGTCTGCGTGCAGGAACTTTGGCATATGAGGAGGAGGGGGTTGCCCTGGATCTGGTCTTATCGTGCACAACCGGAGCGATGCGCTCAGTTGTCGATGGTCGGGCTGTGGTGGAGCATGATGTGCGGGTCGCCGAAATGATTCTTCAGGCGTTGGGCGTAACGCCTGCCAAAGCTCGGAAAATCGCCGCAAAGCCATTACCTGGGTAGCTGCACAAACTTGCGATTCATTTTTGTTCAGTCTGACCAGTTAGTTGCGTCGGATTTAACCTGCATGCTCGGTAGCCCTGTACTTCCCATCTGTGTGCCTACGCTCCAGCAATTTCAGCACCCGCACCCGCACCCGCACCCGCACCCGCACCTGTAACGGCGCCGGCAGGCGCAGCCTTGGCCACGGTGCGCTCGTTTCGTTTCTGTCGCGGTCGCTCATTACTTCACCGCCGGCAACCTGCCCAACAAGGCCCACAAGGCGTGCCATGGATAAGCTACAGCGCCTTCGGGAGCTGAGCAGTCGGGCGCATGCAAAAAGGGGCGTCCGGCCTCTGACAATGCTTGCTCCTCGGCGCACCATCCGCATTGCAATATCGTGGCACCGCTGATCAACGTCCAATGGGCAGACCAGATCCTCATATCGGTTTTCAAGACCTGCAAGGGGCTGTGCTTGCGCGTAGGGGAGCTAGTAGCCTTTGACATGCGGGTATCGTCCTTTTTGAGTAAGTTTTGCTCCCACTGCGTAAACCAGAGGGTGGAGTATTTCTAGGGACTTCCAAGAGGCGCAATTGGCCGGTTGCGGACTATTACAAAGGCCGACAATCGGCTCATAGCACACACACCCTATGCACTTGTTTCGGAAACTGACAGATTTCACCAGCGGGCGTTCCATCGTGTTCAACTCATGGCGCTAGTAGCCCATATCGTGCCAATGACCGAGCTTGTAATCGACCTATGGGTAGGGGGCGATGTGTCGAAAACGAGCTGTTCATGCAGCCCGATGTGACTCTGGTCAGGCTGGGAGATGCCGGCCTAGGCCGAGCGAAATCCGCCTGACCTGCTGTCTTATTTGATCTGTATCTGTCAAATGTTATTTACCCATTGCCGATAGCGCTTCGCCTGGCGACGGGCCTTCAACTGATTGCCGATCAATGCCATGAGTGGCGACGTCCCGGGTTTTGTCCGTTTCCCTTGACTCAACAAGCCGAGCTGCTTCTTGATGACCGATGCCACTGCCAGTGATGCCAGCGCCTTGTTCTTCCAGCGGACAACGATGGGCTCCACTTTGGTGTCCCGACCCGCCATCCACTGTTTCGGCAGGGCTGGTTCGATTGCCAAAGCAGTGGCAAGTCCGACCATCGACACCGAACCGCTCACCACTCGTTGCGCGACCTCCTTTCTGCGCACGCCGCCGGTGACCATCAGCGGCATGCGCGCTATTTCTCCTATCTTCTGCGCGATCTCAAGAAAATAGGCTTCTCGAGCCAGGGTGCTGCCATCGCGCGTCTGCCCCTGCATGGCTGGGCTTTCGTAGCTGCCACCCGACAACTCGACCAGGTCAACTGCCTTGGTGTTAAGCATTTCCACTACGCGAGCTGCATCCTCGGCATCGAACCCGCCGCGCTGAAAGTCCGCGGAGTTGAGCTTCACAGCGACGCAAAAGATCGGTGCCACGCGCTGGCGAATGGCGTCGATGGTTTTCAATAGAATTTGCGCACGGTTTTCCAGGCTACCGCCCCAGCGGTCATCACGCCGATTGGTCAAGGGCGAAAGGAATTGGCTGAACAGGTAGCCATGCGCGGCATGAATCTGCACGCCGGTGAATCCGGCACGCTCGGCCAGCACCGCCGCTTGGGTGTAGCGCCCGATCAGCTCTTCGATCTCCTGCTCTTCCAAAGCCCTGGGCGGCACAAATGCTTTTGAAAGCCCGGGGATATCGACCGCCACGGCGGAAGGGCCCCTTGCCGATTGCCCCATTGAAGCCAATAGCTGCCGTCCGGGATGATTGATTTGCATCCAGGCCTGGGCTCCACGGCTGCGGCAAGCGTCGGCCCATAGCTTGAATTTACCCAGGTTCCGATCGTCCTCGAGCACTACGCCAGCGGGGCCGGTCAAGGCGTGGCGGTCAACCATGACGTTGCCAGTGATGATCAGGCCGGCTCCACCCTCCGCCCAACGCTGGTAGAGCTTGACCAGCGCTTCCCCTGGAGCGTGATCCTCATTAGCAAGGTTCTCCTCCATGGCAGCCTTGGCGATTCGGTTTGGAATCACCGTGCCGTTGGGTAATCGAAGCGGTTTGAAGAGATTTGAGCAGGTCATGTTCTGTCCTTCAGCTAATGAAAAGTCGGCCAGCCATCGCTTAGGGTCATACCGTTTGAGCGCTGTATTCACAGTGCCTGCTCAGGGTTTGAGCTTCTGTTTTCCATCGATGGGCCGGATTGATGGCCGCCGAGATGGCAAGCCAGATCATGACGTAATTGAACATGCGTGTTCATTTATGTCAATGTGCATGGCATTTATTGATCTGTCACCATGGGTTTAAAGTCGTATTCAGATAAAAAACCGACAAAGCTGAAAAAACATGGTTGACTTGATGTGAACACGAGTGTTCAATCGATTCATAAGGTAATCCTGGAGAGAGAACCGTGGAATCCCTGAGTCCAACACAGCGCCGCATTCATCAAGCTGCCTTTCGCCTGTTCGCCGAGAGAGGCACCTCACAAGTAAACATCCTTGATCTCGCGCAAGAAGCAGGCGTGGCGCGCGGAACGGTCTATAGCAACATCGACAGCATGGAAAGCCTGTTCGAGGCAGTCGCCAGCCATCTCGCGAGGGAGATGCATGAGCGCATCAACAAGAGCTTCGACTCCCTCTCGGATCCCGCTCATCGCCTAGCCAATGGCATTCGATTTTTCATTCGTCGAGCGCACGAAGACTCCCAGTGGGGCGCATTCATCCATAAATTCGCCATGAGCAATTCGGCGTTGCGCGAAATGTTCAGCAGCCAGGCGACCACGGATCTTCTGAGCGGGCTTTCCACTGGGCGCTACACGTTTGCGCAGGAGCAATTGCTCTCGGTACTGACGCTAATATCGAGCAGCGTGCTTGGCTCGATTTTCCTGGTACTGGAAGGTCACAAAACGTGGCGCGAGTCAGGCTCTCATACCGCCGAGCTGGTACTGCGCGCATTAGGTGTACCGGCAGAGGAGGCGCGTGAGTTGGCGACCAAGGAGTTGCCGGCACTTCCGTCTCTCGACTGACCTGACTGACTCAACCAGACAACACCCCTGGTTTCAGGGGTGGGGGACAGCTTTGCCCTAAAAACCCGGAAATCAACAACAATGAACAATAAAATCGAATTGCACCGGTTAGCGACACAACAGCCCGCCCGGCATCCGCAGCCGACGGTGAAGGCCCAGAATCTGACTCACCTGATCTTTCAACGGCCGGACTTGAATGAGGCGGCGCGTTTCCTGACTGACTTCGGCCTGACGGTAAGTCGGCAGGACGCCGAGACGCTTTATCTACGTGCCACTGACGCAACTGCCTATTGTTACCGTGTCCAACGTGCCGAACAGGCGCGGTTTATCGGGTTTGGACTGGCCGTGCAGTCCCTGGCAGATCTGGAAAAGCTCACTCGAATCCCGGGTGCGTCTTCGGTCGAGAAATCGGAACATCCCGGTAAAGGGTATTGCGTCAGGCTGACGGATCCGTCCGGTTTCATCGTGGAAGCCGTCTGCGACCAGATGCCAGGCAAGACGCTGGCACATAGAGCTCCCTTGCACTGGAATCTGGCGCACGAGCAGCCACGAATCAACGCCACTCAGCGCCCGCCGATTGCGCCCGCTGAAGTCCTCAAGCTTGGCCACATTGTCATTGAAGTGGCTGATTATCAGGCGACCTGTGCCTGGTATACGCAGCATTTCGGGTTTATTCCCAGCGATGTGCAGGTACTCCCCGACGGCACGCCTATTGTCACTTTCATGCGCCTTGATCTCGGTGACATTCCCGCGGATCACCATACGCTCGCGATTGCGCAAGGGTTCGTGGCGACCTATAGCCATAGCGCCTATGAGGTCGTCGACGCAGACGCCGTGGGCATGGGGCAGCGCGTCCTGCGCGAGCGTGGTTGGGCGCACTCATGGGGCATCGGCCGACACATTCTGGGCAGTCAGATATTCGATTACTGGCAAGACCCCTGGGGTGACAAGCATGAGCATTACTGCGACGGGGATCTTTTCACAGCCACACGGCCTACGGGCATTCATCCGGTGAGCCCCGAGGCAATGGCGCAGTGGGGGCAGTGCATGCCCAAGAGTTTTACCCAACCCAAGATGACCCTGGCCAATCTGATTCTGCTGATCCGCAACCTGCGACGCAGCCCGGACCTGACCATCCGAAAGTTGGTAACACTCATGCGGATGTTCGGGTAGAGCTGCCGCCATGTCGGACAACTCAACCCGGTTTGGCCGGCGGGACCTGCTTAAAGCCGGCGCTTTGATTGCTGGCGGTGCGTGGGTCTACACCGTTGCCAGTCCCCCTTCAGAACAACACCACCTTTCTTGCGCCACCGAGCGCGGGACAAACGCCGCTCCAGGAGTACCTTCAATGTCTGCTGTACACGTAGTCCGCTTCGAATTTCAGAACGGTATCCGCTGGGGCGTGCTTCGCCAGGGCCGTATCACAGTTGTCCCCGGTGTTTTTGAAACCACCGGTGACTTCCTTCGCCAGAACAGTATCGAGGACCTCGCTCAGCTCAAAGGCTCGGAGCTGGATGCGGGCGAAGTAAAATTGCTGTCGCCGGTGACCCGTAACCAGCAGTTCGTCTGCCAGGGTGCCAACTATCGTCAGCACATGATCGAGTCGGGCATGGACCCGGACGCGAAGAAATTCAACATGATCTTCACCAAGGCGACGAGTTGCCTGGTAGCGGCTGACAGCGACCTGATCAAGCCGCGCCACGTGCGCTTCCTCGACTACGAGATCGAACTGGGCCTGGTGATGAAGCGCCCGATCACCGGCGCCATTGCCGTCACCGACGCCAATCTGCATGAGTTCATTGCCGGCGTGGTCATTGTCAATGACTACTCGGCGCGTGACATCCAGATTCCCCAGATGCAGTTCTACAAGGGCAAGAGCTACCGCACTTTCGGTCCGGTCGGCCCGTACCTGTGCCTGCTGGATGCCAAGAGCATGCATTACCTGAAAGAACTGCAGCTACGACTCACAGTCAACGACCAGGTACGACAGAACGACAGCACGGCCAATCTGGTTTACGGCCCCGCTGAGACCCTGACCGAACTCAGCGCCTTGCAAGATCTCGATGTTGGCGACCTGATCGCCACCGGTACACCTGCCGGCTGCGCGCTGACGATCCCTTCGCCTGCGAAAATGCGCATTGCAGCCCTGCTGCCCGAAGCCACCAAGTGGAAGCTTTTCCTGAAGGCACAGGAAGGCCGGACGCAGTACCTCAACGCCGGTGACGTGGTCGAGGCGCGTATTCGTAGCGCCGATGGTGTGATCGACCTCGGCGTCCAACGCAACCGCGTCGTGGGAGAAGCCTGATGGTCGTACAGACGCTGGATGACATCGAAAGTCTCGAACGAGTCCCGTTGTCGGAGCGCGGCCTGGCTTGCAGCACTTATGAAGCGCTGCGACAGGCGGCCGAGCGCACCCCCCAGGCACCGGCGCTAAGCTTCTTCGCCGATGCCGCCGATTTCAAGCGCACCCACGAGTGGAACTACGCCCAGCTCTTGGCGGATATCACCCGCGCGGCAAATGCCTTCCATGACCTGGGCATAAAACCGGGCGAGGTGATTGCCTTCATCCTGCCCAACCTGCCGCAAACCCATTTCACGATATGGGGCGGGGAGGCGGCAGGCATCGTCATGGCGATCAATCCTCTGCTTGAGGCCAAGCAGATGGCTGGCTTGCTGAATGCCGCGAAGGCATCGGTGGTGGTGACGCTCGCGCCAACTCCAGGCAGCGACCTGTGGCCGAAACTGGCTTCGCAGCTGGATCAGTTACCCGGGATCAGGTCTGTCGTTTGGGTCAGCATGGCGCCCTATGTCGACGAACCAGTGCGTGGGGCTTTGAAAGCCGTGGCACTGAAGGAGCGAGACTTGCACAGCGGCATCGCGATCCACGATTGGCAATCGCTGATGGAGACTCAGCCACACACATACCTCAAGAGCGATCGGCAATTCCGCGAGGATGATTGCTCCTCCTACATCTGTACGGGTGGCACCACGGGACTTCCCAAGATCGCCGCGCGTACCCACGGCTCTGAAGTATTCAACGCATGGGCCATCGCCGCTCACATGCAGCCACGCAATGGTGTCCAGGTCATGTTCTGTGGCCTGCCGCTATTTCATGTCAATGGCCAGCTGGTGACTGGACTGATGCCTTGGACTCAAGGCGACCATGTGATTCTCGGCACGCCTCAAGGGTATCGTGGCGAGGGGGTGATTCCACGATTCTGGGAGATGGTCGAGCACTTCGGTATCAACCTCTTTTCCGGCGTGCCCACGGTCTATGCAGCACTTCTGCAAAATGAATGGCAGGGCCGGGATCTGTCCAGTCTTCGCTATGCAATCTGTGGCGCCGCACCCATGCCGGCTGAGCTGTTCCGCGAGTTCGAGCGTCGGACCGGGGTGAAGATCCTTGAAGGTTACGGTCTTACCGAGGGTGCCTGCGTCTCCTCGATCAATCCACCCCAGGGCGAGCGCCATATCGGCTCCATCGGGATACGGATCGCCTACCAGAATATGCGCGCGGTCGTGCTCAATGATTCGGGAGAGTACCTGCGCGACGCCAACGTGGATGAGATCGGCCTCATCACGATCAGTGGACCGAACCTCTTCGATGGCTATTTGGAGGAGCGTCATAACCAGGGACTCTGGATCGATATCGACGGTCAGCGCTGGCTGAATACGGGTGACTTGGGTCGCCAGGATGCGCAGGGATACTTCTGGCTGACCGGTCGCAAGAAGGAGTTGATCATTCGCGGTGGTCACAACATCGATCCCAAGCAAATCGAGGAGGCGCTTCAGGCGCATCCTGCTGTCGCCTTGGCCGCTGCAATCGGCAGCCCCGATGCCTACTCGGGCGAGGTGCCGGTTGCCTACGTTCAACTGCGCCCCGGGCAAGTTTGCAACGCCGAAGAGCTTGAGGCGTTCGCTCATCAGAACATCAGCGAGCGGGCAGCCGTTCCCAAGCGCATTGAAATCCTCGAAGCGTTGCCACTGACTGCGGTGGGCAAGATATTCAAGCCCGCTTTGCAGCAGCGCGAAATTGCCAAAGTAGTCCAGCAGGAAGTGGAACGCCTGGGGCTTTCGGATATTGCTGTCGAAGTCGTGCAGGACAATCGTCGTGGGCAGGTTGCCTGCGTCAGGGCCGGAACTGGCCAGGCAGTCCTGGCTCCGCTCCTGGGGCGTTACAGCTTTCAAGTCGAGTGGGTTAACTGAGTTTCTGACTCGCAATCCGTAAGTCTGGCAATCATGCCCTGGCGCTGTTCAGCCAGGGCTTTTGACACAACTTGGATCAACGCCAACTGGCACTGAAAAGTGCACAGGACGGCGAAGCCTTGCCTGCGTGCAGTCAACAAAAACAATAAACAAGAGGTGGAAAATGAAACTGAATAGCCGCGTGATCCCGTGTCTCTGGATCAAGTTCAGCAGTGCCATTGCACTACTTGGCGCCTCCACCATTGCAAGCGCCAATGGCATTGCCCTGAACGAACAAAGTGCAAGCAGTGCGGGAACTGCCTATGCGGGAAGGTCGTCTTCCGCGCTGGACGCCAGCACCATCTTTGGAAACCCTGCAGGCTTGACCAGGTTGAAGCGTAGTGAGATTTCCGGCGGAGCCGCGGTCGTTTCGGTGAGCGACGACATCAGTGACGCGCACAGCAGTGCCCCAGGAACGAATGAGGGGGACTCGGTACCGTTGGGGGTTGTGCCCTTCGCCTATATGTCGACGCCACTTGATGATCGTTTTTCGATTGGTTTGGGCCTTTATGCTCCGAGTGGTCTGATCAATGATTACGAGGGCTCTTTTCAGGGCCGCTACCATGGTTCCTATAGCACGACCAAGGAAGTAACCCTGCAGCCCACCATTGCCTGGCGGATCAATGACTACGTGTCCATTGGTGGCGGACCAACCATAAACCGTTTCAATGCAAAACTTCAGAATTACCTGGCCACCGGTGCCTTGAACAACGGCGAGGACACACTGGTCACCATCAAAGGCGATGACACGGCACTTGGCTACAACGTCGGCATCCTGATTGATTTTAATGAGGCTACCAGTTGGGGGATTAACTATCACTCGAAGGTGGACTATGAACTCGAAGGGCATACAGAGGTTTCCGGCTCTCCGAGCGTTATCCCGCTGGACGGAAAGTATGACAACAAGATAAACCTCACAATGCCCGAATCGGTGGACACGTCCATCACCCATCATTTCAATAGTCGCTGGACGGGATACCTGGGGACCACCTGGAAGCGTTGGAGCCGAATCCAGAAGGTTGAGGCAGTCAACAGCGGTCTTTCCCCCATGGGGCAGGCGGCTGGCTTGGGACATGTGATCGAAGAAATGAACTGGCGCGACACCTGGAGCACTGCAGTGGGCGCATCCTATCAATTGAACCAGCAATGGCTGCTGCGTGCAGGCTACGCCTATGATCCGTCGCCAATCAGGAATGCCGATCGCAGCGTGCGCATACCGGTTGGGAATCGCCAAGCCGTGACCTTGGGTGGCGCTTATTCGCCGAGTTCCGATCTGACGATAGACTTTGCTTATGGTTACCTCTGGGATTCCAAAGTCTCGGTAAAACAGTCGAACAACTCCGGTCTTCAACCGGAGTACAGTGCCAACTACGACAATAGCGCGAACGGGTTTTCGGTGCAGGTAACCTATCGGTACTAATCGATTTGACCCAGAGCATTTCCTCTGCGAACTGATTGAGTAGTTTTTTCAGCACCCATAATTGAACCTGCTGTGGGGGCTTTTTACAGCGGGCGGACGCTACGCGTTCCACGGCGTTAGTAGCCATGCCCAATCGAGGCGCTTTACCAAGCTCCTTGCTGTCGGTGCACTCTCCACAAGAGAGTCTCTGCTTTATCTCTGCGCCTGTCTGAAGTTCGTCGCTATCCGTGGCGATTGGGAAGACCCCGAACTCGCGTTTCGCGGGTTCGGGACGGCGCCACCGAATTAAGCAAATCAAAGTCGGGAGTTGTTCGGTTGCTATATCGTTACGATTTACTTAAGTGAATGGCAGCTTTTGGCCGATTCTGTTGAAAAAGTCGGCCATGTTTCCACTGCAGAAAAGTACGCGCTTGAGATTGAAATCTTTATTGTGAGCGGAGGATTCCGGTCTCGGATTTCGTAGCTGCGCGAAAAAAAAAAGGCATTTTCAGCAGTCAGTACGAGCGCTGTCTGGAAGTACCGACTTTTTCAACACAATCGGCCAATATCTGCCAGTGAGCCAGGGGTTTGTCAGTATTCTCACGAACTACCGTCCGGCGCTGTGGCCGCAGCGATTACTCCGTGCGCGGAGAGGATGAGATCTGCTGCTCGTTCGCCGATGACGATGCACGGCGCCATCGTATTGCCAATGGTAATTCGCGGCATGATCGAGGCATCCGCAATGCGCAGCTTATCGATCCCATACACACGCAGTTGATGGTCGACCACTGACATTGCATCTCGGCCCATTTTAGCGGTGCAGCACTGGTGCCAGTAAGTCACGGCAGAGTTGCGGATGAACTGCTCCATAGCGCGATGTTCTTTCGGCCCGGGCACAACTTCGCGTTTGACCGGCCCATTGAAGGCTTCGCTGTTACCGAGTGCCCTGCACAGCTCGATCGACGCATACGCCGCTTTCATATCCTCGGGCGCACTCAGGGAGTTCGGCTCAATGAGTGGGGCATTCAGTGGCCCGGCGCCCGACAGGCGCAAGCGTCCTCGACTGGCAGGCCTGGCCAGCCCTGCGAACATTGTCCAGCCATGTTGTGGCGGCTCAATTGCGACCTCAGGCGGAGACGGCACCGCAAACGCCAGCTGACACTGCAACAGGTCCGGGACTTCCAGGCGACTGTCGCTTTTCCAGTACAAAGTGGTTTCGCACCCGCCGCTACCGACTGCCTGGGGTTGCATGTACTCCCACGTACAGCCAAAGGCCAGATGGTCCTGTAGATTCTCGCCCACGCCGGGGAGGTGATTGATCGGTGCAATGCCGTGGTTTCGCAGTTCGTCTTCCGGGCCGATTCCCGATTGCATGAGCACTTTGGGTGTTTGCACCGCGCCCATGGACAGGATGACCTCGGCTGCGGCATGGAAGCACTGCCGTTCGCCTGCGATCACCACCTCCACACCGACTGCCCGTGTACCGACAAGCAATACGCGGGTCACCAGTGCTCCTGTCAGAACCGTCAAGTTTGGATAGTGCAACCGTGGCCTGATGTAGGAGTCGTAAACGGATTCGCGCTTGCCCTGCTTAATGCGCAGTTCGGTAATGGCGACCCCGCCCGGGCCTTCCATCATTTCGCCATTGGGACTGTCGAATCTGGGGATACCCAGACGGCTGGCCGCCTCCAGCGTTGCCCAAGCGAGGGGCTGAGGTATGGCCGGCTGTTCCACATGCACCGGACCACCTGAACCACGCCGAGTGGCATCAGGGCTGCCTTGCCAGTTCTCGATCCGGCGGTAGTAATTGAGTACGGAGTCGTAGCCCCAGGCCAGGTCGCCGGACTCGGCAGCGAAATGGTCCCAATCGGAGCGGTGCCCTCGCGACCAGACCATCACATTGATGCTGGAGCCACCGCCGAGTCCCTTACCCATGCTCAGGGGGAGCCGTCGACCATTGAGGTGTGGATTGGATTGCCCCTCGAATGCCCAGTCGCGCTTTGAACCGAGATTCATCGGCCATAGCGCCGGTTCGGCAACCTCGGGGCCCGAGTACCCTTCGCCAGCCTCAATCAGCAAGACGCGTGCGCTTTTCTGATCGGCAAGACGGGCAGCGACCACGCAGCCCGCCGTACCTGCACCACATACAATGAAGTCATGGTGTTGATCATGTAGATTTTTCATGCGCCCGCTCCGTATCGATGCAGCGATCACTGCTCGCCAACGCTGTGCACTGCCTTGAGAATCACTGCGGCGACCTCAGCGGGCTGCGACTGCTGGGGAACATGGCTGGTGTGCACCTCTGAAAGGGTGGCACCGATACGCTTGGCGGCAGAGCGCTGGACGTCGGGGTGAATCATCCGGTCTTCTGTGGCGAGCAGATACCAGGACGGTTTGGCCTTCCAGGACGACACGGTCGTTTTATCTTCGAAGGCAGATGCCTTGATGGGACCTTGAGTGGCGGTCATGACGGCTGTTTGAGCTGCCGGGAGATCCTGGGCGAAATCCTTGGCCATGCCTTCAGGCGTCAAGTAGAGGAAGCCGTTGCCGTCTGCCTTGATCTGACTGATGCCAGGGGGCGTGGGCGCGCCTTTACCTTGTTCGCCGCTGGTTTGCCCCGCCTCTGGCGCGAAGGCGGCGACATATACCAGCGCGCTGACCTTCTGGTCGCTACCGGCCTCGGTAATCACAGTGCCGCCCCAAGAATGCCCGACAAGAACTACCTTGCCCTGCTGGTTGCTCAACGCGCGGCGCGTAGCGGCAACATCGTCGGCAAGCGAGGTGAGCGGGTTTTGCACGACCGTAACGGCCACTCCTTTGGCCTGAAGCAGTGGCACCACTTTGGCCCAGTCGGAGCCGTCGGCGAACGCGCCGTGTACGATCACCACGGAAGGCGTTGTATCCTGCGCGTGGCTGGCGCTTGCGATGAAGGTACCGGCGAGTGCGAAGGCGACGGTAGCGACTTTCGATTTGAATGTTTTCATTGGATGAGCTCCTGTTCGGGAGTTCAAATTCTGCTGACTGGCCTGCGTTGAGGGCATCGGTCAATTATCCGACCCCGGGACATTTTTCATGGATAGTGCGTTGCAACTGGACATCTCCCTCAACGGGGCACTGGCGACGATTGCCCAGATCGGTGATCTCAGCATGGGCCAACCACTCGGTCATTCCCGGCGCGTTGCCGCACTGGCGCGGATGCTGGCGCAGGCCCGGCATGGCGACGGTGAGCACTTGAAGGTAGCGGAGCAGGTTGCCTTGCTGCGCTGGTCCGGTTGCACCGCCAATGCCGAAGGCTTTGCGGACCTTCTGGGCGACGACGTCGATGGCCGCCGCGCGATGCTCGACTTGACGCTGGGCAATGAGCAAATGAACGCGGTGCATCAGGCGACCCCGCTTGCCGTCGTGCACTGTGAGGTATCAGGAGCAATCGCCAAAACGCTCCAGCTCGGTGCCGCCGTCGAGGCGGGTTTGTGTCGCGTGTTCGAAACCTACGACGGCACCGGACGGCCGCTGGGTCTGACCCATGAGCACATTCCAGACGTCGCCTATCAGGTAGTACTGGCAGGCGATCTGGATATTCTCAGTCGCGCACACGGCCTGGGCGCGGCGCTACGCTGGATCAGAGAGCAGTCGGATCGGCGCTATCCAGCGTCGCTTGTATCGTTGCTTCTGGAGAACGCAAAGGACTGGCTGGCGAATTTGGAAACGCTTTCGAAAACGGTTGACCACGCGCCTGAGCAGCGTTGCGTCTCACTGACGCTGGTGGGAGACATAATCGACTTGAAGCTCCCTTGGTTGGCAGGGCATTCGCGACAGGTAGCGCATGTCGCCGTGGAAGCTGCACGCCTGTGGGGGCTGCGTGAACCCATTTTGACAGAAATTGGCAAAGCCGCGTTCATCTACGGTCTCGGCCGGGCAGCCGTTTCGAACCACCTTTGGAATACCGCAGGGACGCTGCCATACGGCGCTTCGGAGCGGGTGCGCCTTGTACCTTACTGGACGCAACAAGCCCTCAGACCTTTCACTGAACTGGCCGTACCCGCCGAGATTGCAACCCATGCTTATGAGCGGCTCAACGGCAGTGGCTATTTTCGAGGCGTGGCGGGTGATGCGCTGTGTGCCGAATATCGCCTGTTCGCCACGTCGGTCGCCTGGGTCGCGCTAAGGGAAGCCAGGCCATGGCGGCCGGCCCACGGCGAAGCGGATTCAGCCAGGTTACTCAAACACGATGCTGACCGTGGTTTGTTCGACAACGATGTTTGCGAAGCAGTCATTGCCGCCGCAGGTGGCGAGCGTCGGATGCGTCAACCGAAGGCTTCGATACTGACGACTCGCGAATGCCGCATCCTGCTGGAGATCAGCCGTGGCGCCAGCAACAAGCGGGTGGCGCAGTTGCTGGACATCAGTCCGAGCACGGTTCGTACGCACATGGAAAGCATCTTTCGCAAACTGGATTGCTCCACCCGGGCAGCCGCCACCTTGAAGGGGCTGACACTGGGATTGATTGCCTGAGCCTCGTCCGGGCTACGCCTGAATCATGCGAGCCCGTCCTGATCGGCTTGATGGGCGCGTGCCAGGTCGATGAATGCCTTGGCTGCCGCAGAGGGGTTGCGGCGGTTCGGGTAGTACAGGCACAGCTTGTCTCTGGGCGGTGTCCATTCTTCGAGAACCCGCACGAACTGTCCGGCGCGGATTTCGTGGTGAACGTCCTGTTCCATGAAAAAGCCGAGCCCCACGCCTTCCTGCACCGCCACCTTGACCACACTAGGTTCATCCAGCGTAAGCGGCCCGCTCACATCGAGACGCGTCACTTCTGCGTCTCGCTCGAAATACCACGGGAAAATCCCCCCATTCGGTAGTCGGACGCGAATGCACCGATGCTGGAGCAGCTCGGATGGAGTTCGCGGTTTGCCGTGTTTTTCAAAGTACGCCTGCGAACCGACCACGGCGTACCTTTGTGGCGGGCCGAGGGGGATCACAATCATGTCGTTCGGAACGAGACTTTCCGAGCGCACGCCGAAATCGAAGCAGTCAGCAACGATGTCCACCAGACGACCTTCGGTGACGACGTCGATGTGTATTTTCAAATGATGCTGCAAGAACTCCATCACCAAGGGCATGAGCGCTGATCGGGCAGCGCTGGCAAACGCATTGAAGCGCAGCGTGCCCGAGGGCCCGGCATTATGCGATCGCACGGCATCGAGTGCGGCACGCAAATCCTGCAAGGCGGGCCCCACCTGTTCGAGAAATATCCTGCCCGCTTCTGTGATGGCCACGCTACGGGTAGTGCGATTGAACAACCGCGATTCGAGGCGGGCTTCCAGTTGCGCAATGGTATTGCTCAACGCGGTGGTGGAGATGTGGAGATCGATCGCGGCTTGCCGAAACGACCCCCTGCGGGCGACCGCTATAACTGCGTCCAGCTCGCTAAGGCCAAAACGGTCGTGTGACATGGATTATCCTGAATTTCGGGATTGGTCATAAAGGTTTGTCCCAGTTGAACAAACTATCCGTCAGGCAGCAATATCGCTGCAGGGAATCCATCCAGGAGATCAGCGAATGAGCCTTCAGCCTGTCAGCAGCGTCGAGACGTACTTTGACATCGTCAGCGGAAGCGATCTGGTTGCTGCTGAATACTCGCCACCTCAAGCAAGTAATGCGTCGCTGAGGCTGGCTGTGCAGGGCGAGCAGCAGATTCAGCGGCCGGGTGGGCTTTTACTCACTGGGCGCGAGCGTCGCATTCTCAGGGAGATCAGCGATGGCGCCAACAACAAGAAAGTGGCGAGGTTACTGGAAATAAGCCCGAGCACCGTTCGCACGCACGTGGAAAGTATCTTCCGAAAACTAGAATGCTCGACCCGAGCGGCGGCCACCTTCAAGGCAGCGAAACTGGGATTGATCTCCTGATGCTCGACCGGGATTGAGGCCTCATTGCATCAGGCTCGCTTAAAAAAGCGCCCAAGATCGCTTCATACAACCAGATTCAGGAGAACGAAAACATGACCCTCCAGCTTCCCGACGTCGTGCAGACGTACTTTGCGGTCAGCAATGGTGGCGATGCAGCACAATTTTCTAGCTGCTTCTGCTCTGACGCCACGGTATGCGATGAGAGAAAAACATACGAAGGAATCGCTGATATCAAAGCCTGGCAACAGGATGCCCGCAAGGCCTTCAACTATCAGGTCAATCCAATCCAAGCCTTGCAAGGACAGAGCAGACTGACGGTCATTGCGAACCTTGTCGGGAATTTCCCCGGTAGCCCGGTTCAACTGAGTCACGCCTTCACGCTGGAAGGCGGTCGAATCCGTTCCCTGGAGATCACGCCATGCTGAATCTAGGTTTGACTGGCAAGCGGGTCCTGGTCACAGGTGGCACCAAAGGCATCGGCAAGGCTGTCGTCGAGTTGCTACTGGCCGAGGGCGCGAAGGTGATTACTTCAGCCAGGCAAGTAGACGTTGAACTGTCGGGCGCTCTTCTGATTGCGGCTGATCTTTCGACCCGGGAAGGTTGTGATGTGCTGATCGCCGCGATCCAGGAGCGGTTAGGCGGCGTAGACATAATGATCCACGTCCTCGGTGGTTCGTCGGCACCTGGCGGCGGTTTTGCCGCTCTGGACGAGGAGCACTGGCAACGAGAGCTCAGCCTCAACCTATTGCCGGCGGTGCGCCTTGATCGCGCTCTGCTCCCGGGAATGCTGGAGCGCAAGGAAGGGGTTGTCATCCACGTCACCTCCATCCAGAGTCGGCTGCCACTGCCGGAATCTACAACAGCCTACGCGGCGGCCAAGGCAGCGCTTTCGACATACAGCAAAAGTTTATCGAAAGAGGTTTCGCCCAAAGGCATTCGAGTAGTGCGGGTTTCGCCGGGCTGGGTTGAAACCGAAGCGTCGGTCGCATTAGCCGAGCGACTCGCGCAGGAGGCAGGTACTGACTATCAAGGAGGTAAGGACATAATCATGAAAGCACTTGGAGGTATCCCGCTCGGACGCCCATCGGCGCCCTCCGAAGTTGCTGACCTGATCTGTTTCTTGGCTTCACCGCGAGCAGCATCTATCACGGGAAGTGAGTTCGTGATTGATGGCGGAACAGTACCAACGGTTTAGCCAACTGTTTGCAGGGAAGGCGAAAACTAGTGACCCTATCGGCCATCGTGTCGACGCTTCTTGCCGATTTCTGCCTGCCGCGATTGCCCATGGATGCCTGCTTGATGGTGCGAGCCAGCTTCTATGCTTGAATACAGCACCCACCCCTGCCGGGGTTTTCCACGTTCGTTAGCGAGTCGCCAAACCCTTGTGCATGCGCATTGTAGTGCTGGCCCTGATCCTGACGCTGTTCGGCTGCGCTACCGCGTCGGACCCGCCGAGGGGCGAGGGTGGCGATTGGCGGTCCTTCTATGTAGTGAATCATGGCCTGCATACCGGGTTGGCAATTGCGCGTCCCGATCTACTTCAGGTGCTTCCCGCACTGGCCGAAGCGTTCGGCGACGGCGACTTCATTGAGTTCGGCTGGGGTGACGAGGACTTTTACCGAGCCCCACAGGCCACCTTGAGCCTCGCACTGCGAGCCTTGTTCGGGTCGACGGCAACCGTGCTGCATGCGGTCAAGATTGACGGGAACCCCAGGCGGCGTTTCGCCGCAAGCGAGGTCATCGAGGTGCGGGTGACGGAGGACGGCTACCGGCGACTGCTCGCGTTCGTGGCCGGGACCTTCACCCACTCAGCGACGGGCACCTTGGCGGTGCTCGGGCCTGGCCTGTATGGAGAGAGCCGGTTTTACCAGGCCGAGGGTAGCTATTCGCTGTTTTATACCTGCAATACCTGGGTCGCAGAGGCGCTGGCCGCGAGCGGCTGCCCAATGTCGCCTGCAGCTGTGATTACGGCAGGAAACGTCATGTCGCAGTTACGCCGGGCGACAGCGGGTGGTGCATCCTGCCTGGTTACCTGCTAATCCGCGCTGACGATGGGGGGGCATTTCAACCTTGTGTCGAATGATACTAACGCGCAAATGACCGCGTCTGGCTGTCAGGAGGGGCAGCAGTCGACCCAAAGGAGACACTCGCCAACCTCTGTTTTGGCGAAAGCAGTCTAGAAACCGGATCCTTCAGTCACACCACGTTCGTTCAACAAGACACGAGATCACTGAGTAACTACAGCCAGCTTACCTGTTATGACTGCGCCACGTTGGAGGGCTACCCGTCTCAGCGTTTGCACCAGGGCAGATGACACTGTAAGCGTTTCTTCTATTTTTTTGCCGGATCGCCGGGTGACGGTGCGAGGTTGTCCAATGCGGATTTATTGAGGTACAGCCCATTTATTTATGAGCTATACCCAATGTTCCCCCATGCACTTCTTCCACTTCTGGAGGTTGTTTATGAATACCCGCATCGTCCCGTTAGCGCTTCTCGTGGCAAGTCTGTTCGGTTGCAGTACCGCTTCAAACCACTCCATGAATTTGCCTCTGGCGGCCACCCACGCCAATGTCGGACATACCGGCAACGCCACGTTGACCCCGGAGGGCAATCAAACCAACTTTGATTTCTTTATCTCGGGTGTTCCGGACGGAACGATTCTGCCCCCGCGCATTTACACCTTCATCAATAAAGGCAGTTGCCAGCAACCCGGGCCAGTGGCTTACGCGATGAACGATAAGGTCAATACAAAAGACGAAGCCGGATCCAACGGTTGGAGCTTTTACCGAAATGCGCCTATCGCAACATCAGAGTTGCTTTCTGGGCAATATTCCGTCGTCGTACGAACTTCACCCGAGGACGGCAACGTCGATATCTTTTGCGGCGATGTCGCCCAGGCAAAGCGGTGAAATGACCTGACGCCTGTAGGACGCGCCTTTGCGGCCGGCACTTGGTAAATGCGCGTCTATACTCACTCTCCTGTTAGTGGTAGGGGCTGAATAGGCTATGTAAAAGGCAAGAGCCACAAGCCATTACGGTCAAAGCTCAATTTATTAAGAGTCCCACACGAAAGGCGGATGACCGTCGGTATAGGGATTGGGGTAGTTGCAGTTTTTGAGCCTTGAGAGATGAGAGCACGACGTATCCGAGACGGGTATTTCTGTGAATCAACTGCTAGAGGATCAAATACATGAAGCTCAGAAAACTTGTACTGACGGGATTGGCGTTGAGCAGTCTGGCAGCAGGAGCCAGCCTGTCGACAGTGATTCAAGCTGCCGATCAGAAACCCAATATCGTATTCATCATGGCCGACGACATCGGCTGGATGCAGCCGAGCATCTATCACCAGGGTCTGGCGGTCGGTGAGACGCCGAACATCGATCGCATCGCCCAGGAAGGTGCGAAGTTCATGACCTACTATGCCGAGCAGAGTTGCACGGCAGGGCGTAACGCTTTCTTTACCGGGATGCACCCGCTGCGTACCGGGATGATTCCGCCGCAACTGCCCGGCAGCCCGTCCTGGCTGCGCCCTGGTACACCCGCACTGTCCAAGTTTCTGCTGGACCTGGGTTACACCACGGGTGAGTTCGGCAAGAACCACCTCGGCGACAACTTTGAAGCACTGCCGACATCCCATGGTTTCCAGGAGTTCTGGGGTTACCTCTATCACCTCGACGCGATGCAGGGCGTGAGTTTTGTCGACATCAACAAGACGCCGCAAGTGCAGGGCATCGCACCACCGTGCAAGGCCACACCGATCAATGGGCTGCCGGACGCTCCCGGCGCCATCGATCCGCGGGAAGGCACCTGCCTGACGCCACCTCGTCCGGTCATGTCATGCGTTTCCAGCGACGGAACGCAGAAGAACACCACGTGCAAGGACGAAGGTCCGCTGACGCTGGAACGCTCGAAGTCTGTGGATGAAGAAATCTCCGCCAAGGTCATCGACTTCCTCGACCGCAACGATCCGAAGAAAACCAACAAACCTTTCTTCGTCTGGTACAACCCGGCGCGCATGCACATCACCACGGTGCTGCCACCCAAGTACGACGCGATGGTCGGTGAGCCCGGTGGAAAAGACTGGGGCACCAACGAAGCCGGCATGAAGCAACTCGATGACAACATTGGTTATGTCCTGAAGAAACTCGAGGACATGGGCCAGTTGGATAACACCATCGTCGTGTTCACCACCGATAACGGTGCGGAAACCATTACCTTTCCAGACGGCGGCACAACTCCGTTCAAGGGCGGCAAGTTGACCACTTGGGAGGGTGGCATGCGCGCGCCACTGGTCATTCGCTGGCCCGGGAAAATCAAACCTGGCACCGTCCTGACTGACATCTTTGCCTCACTCGACTGGGTACCGACGCTGGTCAATATCGCTGGTGGCAAGAAGGGCAATGAACTCAACGAGCAAATCATGGCGGGCAGCTACCCAGGCATCGTCAAGACCAAGCTCGATGGGGTGGACCAGACTGACTACCTGACGGGTAAAACCGACAAATCGGCGCGCGATACATTCTTCTACTACACCGGCTCGCAACCTTCGGCGGTGCGCTACAAGAACTGGAAGATGTACTACACCATGGTGCCGGATACCGCGACAGGCGGGTTGTATGGCGCGACCACGTTCCACTGGACCCAGCTGCTCAACCTCAAGCGCGACCCGTTTGAAACAACGGTCGGCGCTGACGCGAAGTCCATTACCGGTTATGGCGGAGCCTTGGGTTCCCCTGGCAATGCCTATGTCTACAACTGGAACATGTTGCCGATCGGGCAGTTGCTCTGGGAGAAGGAACTGATGTCATACAAGGACTTCCCGCCCATGCAGGCGCCGGAAACCTACAACCTGGACGGCATTCTCAAAGCCATGCGGCAGAACGGTCATAACGGACACGATTAACATCGTGGCGGGTTAGTTGTCCTAAACGACGGGGCGCCCCAAACAGGCGCCCGTTCTGCATGAGCTTTGCAGTCCTACTTTATTACACCGTTGAGCAACACCCCATACGACTGGAGAAATTCCACCGTCCCGTGAAAGATCAGGCCGACGCCCATCGCCGAAACGAAGAAACCGACGATGCGCGTCGCGGCATCGATCCCTTGCGGGCCAATCTTTTTGAGGATGGTGTTGGCGTAGGCCAGCGAGAGGTAAGTGACCAGCATGGTGGCGCAGATCGCCAGCGCAACGACGGCGAAGGACAGTACGGCGCGGTCGGAGTCTTTAATGGTGCTGGTCAGGCCAATCACCGTGGCAATGGCGCCGGGGCCGAACATGATCGGCATGGCCATGGGGATGAAGGATACGTCCTCGTCGCCTTTGCCACCGCTTGGAATCAGGCTGCTGTTGGGTGAGGGCGCAAAAAGCTCGAAGCCGATCCGCATCAGGATCACCCCGCCGACCACCCGAATCATACTCAGCGGAACTTCAAACAAACGCAGCAGCAGGTTGCCGAAGATCAAAAAGAAAAACATCAACAGCAACGCATAAAGACAGGCTTTTCGCGCCACGCGGCGTTGTTCGGCAGTGTCCTTGTTCTGCAGCAAACCCAGGAATACCGGAATGGCCTCCAGTGGGTTGATGATTGCCAGCAGGGTAGTGAACATGCCGAAGAACAGGGTGAAGTAGGCGTTCATGGATGATCTGCCCAAGCGCGTGGTTGACCGACTTACCTTATTGGGTATAGCTGATTACCCCGTATTGCATTTTTCGAGACGTACTTCTTAGAAATCCTCCATGCCGTGCCGGGCCTTCATCGAGCAAAACCTTCTACGAGCGCGGAAATAGCAAGTATTCCCACACCCACTACACTGAATTCCCAACTGACTGCTGTCGTCATCGCCTGAGTGAGCAGCCATGTAACCACCGACGATCAACCAGATCCCTCATAGGTAGACATCATGGTATTCATGAGCTTGGTGCAGCGTATTTGGAACTCCCTTGCCTCTTCGAACCGTTCTTGCTCTTACCTCAAGCGACGTTATGGTGCGCCCCTTGTAATTGGTATGAGTCTGATCGCGTCAACGGCGGTGTTCGCTGCTGACCCTTTAGCGTCCTGGAATGAAGGGCCGGCCAAGCAAGCCATTGTAGAGTTCGTCAAAGCGACCACCCAGCAAGGCGGTGCTCAGTACGTATCGCCGGCTGAGCGTATCGCAACCTTTGACCAGGACGGCACCCTGTGGGTCGAGCACCCAGCCTACGGTCAATTGTTCTATTGCCTGAGTCGCGTGCCGGCCGCCGTCGAGGCCAAACCCGAGTTGGCTCAGGTTGAGCCCTTCAAAACGGTGCTGTCAGGTGATCGTGCCAGCATGGCGAAACTGACTCTCGATGACTATCTGAAAATCGCCATGGTAACTCTCAGCGGCATGCCCACGGATGAGTTCAAGCAACAGGTTAACGCTTGGCTGGCGAACGCCAAAGACCCACGCTGGAAGCGCCCCTTTACCGAGCTGACATACCAGCCGATGAAGGAAGTCATGCAATACCTGCGTGACAATGGCTACAAAATTTACATCGTCACCGGCGGAGGGCAGGACTTCGTTCGCGCCTATGCCGAAGAGATCTATGGTGTTCCTCCCGAACAGGTAGTTGGCAGTGCCGGGGCCACCGATTATGGCTATGACAAAAGCGGCAAGCCGCAGTTGATCAAGCAGCCCAAAATATTGCTCAACGACAACGATGCCGGTAAGCCAGAGAATATTTACTTACTGGTCGGGCGTCAGCCCTACGCCGCTTTCGGCAATTCCACCGGTGACAAGCAAATGCTGGAGTACACCAAGGCCGGCAAGGGGGCGCGATTGGCAATGCTAGTGCTGCACGACGACGCCGAACGTGAGTACGCCTATGGCCCGGCGCAAGGACTGCCAGACACTAAGGTAGGCACCTTCACCGAATCGTTATATACCCAAGCGACAAATGAAGGCTGGACTGTGATCAGCATGAAAAAGGACTGGAAGAAGATTTTTGCATTCGAGTGAAATGCAGCGGTGATTGAATTCCGCTTGCCAAAAGCAGCCTCTCTTGGGGGGCTGCTTTTGGCCGATTGTGTTGAAAAAGTCGGTACTTCCAGACTGCCCGCGTACTGACTGCTCAAAATGCCTTTTTTGCGCGCAGCTACGCGAAATCTGAGCCCGGA
>NZ_JBIUYA010000024.1:0-111397 GCF_044744285.1 Pseudomonas sp. NPDC087336
GACGCATCATGGTGACGGGCTCCTGATGGAAATCGGGAGCACAGCATCAGCTGTCAGCTATCCGCTTGGAATGTGGGGTTCATGGAGCGGATACGATGGACCTTATGCAGCGCATCGCCGACACCCTGGGCATGACCCGCCTCGGGCACTTTTTCATACTGCTGGAGTTGCTGGCGGCCTGCGAAGATTATCAACTGCTGTCCGGTGCCACGACGCCGCAACTGGCCGACGAACACAACATCGATCGCACCAACCGCGCGGTGGATTACATCTTCGCTCACTACGCCCGCGAGTTGCCGCTGGAGGAAGTCGCCGAGCATCTGGGCATGAAGCCGACCTACTTCAGCCGCGTGTTCAAGCAGGCCACCGGGCGCTGCTTCATCGAGTTCGTCAATCGCCTGCGCATCAGCAAGTCCTGCGAACTGCTGGCCGATGGCCACAAACCGGTGACCGACGTGTGCTTCGAGTCAGGCTTCAACAATATCTCCAACTTCAACCGGCGTTTTCAGCAGCTCAAGGGCATGACGCCTTCGCATTACCGCAGATTGGTGGTGCAGCGATTGACCGAGCAAAATTTGGGGTAGCGAATAGATCTTTTGCTTTTGGAGCCATGAAACCTGTACGCATTCGAAACGCATCAGCGGCACAAACGCCGTTCTCTGCACTTCTCCACGAAAACCCCAGTGCAAAATAGTATCAATCCAAGTGCGATGGATGATTTGTCTCGCCCTCAATAGAAGGCTGTAATCAGCGCACATTCTTCCAGCCGTCGGAAGATACAAAAACAATAACTGTCCTTCTGTGGCCTTCGGGTGCAGAAAAGGAGTGCACGATGCAACCTTCTGTAAAAGCTCTGCTTGCCCTCACCTGCATGACCCTCAGCAGCGTCAGCCTTGGCGCCCAGACCCTGACGATCGCCACCGTCAACAACAGCGACATGATTCGCATGCAAAAGCTCTCGAAAACCTTCGAGGCCGAGCATCCGGACATCAAGCTCAACTGGGTGGTGCTCGAAGAAAACGTCCTGCGTCAGCGCCTGACCACTGACATCGCCACCCAGGGTGGACAGTTCGATGTACTGACCATCGGCATGTACGAAGCCGCACTGTGGGGCGCGAAAGGTTGGCTGGAGCCGATGAAGGATTTGCCGGCCAGCTACGCCCTCGACGATGTTTTTCCCTCGGTGCGCGATGGCCTGTCCGTCAAGGGGTCGCTGTATGCCTTGCCCTTCTACGCTGAAAGCTCCATCACCTATTACCGCACCGACCTGTTCAAGGACGCCGGCCTGACCATGCCCGAGCGCCCGACCTGGACCCAGATCGCCGAATTCGCCAACACACTCACCCACAAGGATAAGGAACAGTACGGTATCTGCCTGCGCGGCAAGGCAGGCTGGGGCGAGAACATGGCGCTGGTCACCACCGTGGCCAACGCCTACGGCGCACGTTGGTTCGATGAGCAGTGGAAAGCGCAATTCAACGGACCCGAATGGAAGAACGCGCTGAACTTCTACGTCGACACCATGAAGAAATCCGGACCACCTGGGGCATCGAGCAACGGCTTCAATGAAAACCTGGCGCTGTTCAACAGCGGCAAATGCGCGATCTGGGTCGATGCCAGCGTCGCCGGCTCGTTCGTCACCGACAAGACCCAGAGCAAGGTCAGCGACCACGTCGGTTTCACCTACGCGCCCCACGAGGTCACCGATAAAGGCTCGGCCTGGTTGTACTCCTGGGCACTGGCGATCCCGACCAGTTCCAAGGCCAAGGACGCGGCGAAAACCTTCAGTGCCTGGGCCACGTCCAGGGAATACGCTGCGTTGGTGGCACAAGAAGACGGCATTGCCAACGTGCCGCCAGGCACCCGCGCCTCGACTTACAGCGAGGCCTACTTAAGCGCGGCGCCATTTGCCAAGGTCACGCTGGAGTCGCTCAAGGCGGCGGACCCGGGCCAGCCAGGCGCCCGACCTGTTCCGTATATCGGCATTCAGTTGGTGACCATTCCAGAGTTCCAGGGTATCGGCACCCAGGTTGGCAAGTCGTTCTCGGCAGCGTTGATCGGCCAGACCACGGTCGACCAGGCCCTGGCCGCGGCCCAGCAAACCACCGAACGCGAGATGAAGCGCGCCGGGTATCCAAAATAATCCCGTCCCCCTTGCAGGAGCGAGGCTTGCCCGCGAAAGCGGTATGCCTGACACACCGCTTTGCGCGGGCCCGCCACGCTCCTACAGAGGATGTTCCCAATCGGTTCTGATCATCATGAATATTTCAACTGCCAAAGCTCACATGGACATTGTCCAACCCCAGCGCAAAAGTCGCGTGGCCAACCCCGGCTGGTTCCTCGTCAGCCCCTCGGTGGCCTTGTTGCTGTTGTGGATGATCGTGCCGCTGGGCATGACCCTGTACTTTTCGCTGATTCGCTACAACCTGCTCAATCCGGGTGAAAACGAATTCGTCGGGCTGGAGAACTTCGACTACTTCCTGACCGACTCCGGTTTCCTGCCAGGAGCCACCAATACCCTGTTGCTGGTGGGCAGTGTGTTGCTGATCAGCGTGGTGCTCGGTGTATTGATCAGTGCCCTGCTGGAGGCCAGCGAGTTTCTCGGTCGCGGCATCGTGCGGGTACTGCTGATCTCGCCGTTCTTCATCATGCCCACCGTTGGCGCGCTGATCTGGAAGAACCTGATTTTCCATCCGGTGTCGGGGATTCTCGCCTACGTCTGGAAACTGTTCGGTGCACAACCGGTGGACTGGTTGGCGCACTACCCGCTGCTGTCGATCATCATCATTGTCGCGTGGCAATGGCTGCCCTTCGCGATCCTGATCCTGATGACGGCGATGCAGTCGCAGGACTTGGAGCAGAAGGAAGCCGCGCGCCTCGATGGCGCCGGGCCCATTGCGATCTTCTGGCACCTGACGCTACCGCACCTGGCGCGACCGATTGCGGTGGTGGTGATGATCGAAACCATCTTCCTGCTCTCGGTGTTCGCGGAGATCTTCACCACCACCAACGGCGGCCCCGGCTACGCCTCGACCAACCTCGCGTACCTGATCTACAACCAGGCGCTGGTGCAGTTCGACGTCGGCATGGCCTCGGCGGGCGGCTTGATCGCGGTGGTGATCGCCAACATCGCGGCCATCGTGCTGGTGCGCATGATCGGCAAAAACCTGACTGACAAAGCCTGAGGCCCGCGCCATGACTCTTCAACAATCCCGTCGCCTGCAAAGCCTGCTGCTGGGCACCCTGGCCTGGGCCATCGCGATCCTGATCTTCTTCCCGATCTTCTGGATGGTGCTGACCAGCTTCAAGACCGAAATCGATGCGTTCGCCACACCGCCGCAGTTCATCTTCACCCCGACGCTGGAAAACTACCTGCACATCAACGAGCGCAGCGACTACTTCAGTTTCGCCTGGAACTCCGTGGTGATTTCCTTCAGCGCCACGGCCCTGTGCCTGCTGATCGCGGTGCCGGCAGCCTACTCCATGGCGTTCTACGAAACCCAGCGCACCAAGCGCACCTTGCTGTGGATGCTGTCTACCAAGATGCTGCCGCCGGTGGGCGTACTGATGCCGATCTACCTGCTGGCCAAGAGTTTCGGCCTGCTCGACACGCGGATCGCGCTGATCGTGATCTACACCCTGATCAACCTGCCGATCGTGGTCTGGATGATTTACACCTACTTCAAGGACATTCCGAAAGACATCCTCGAAGCCGCCCGCCTGGACGGTGCGACGCTGTGGCAGGAGATGGTCAGGGTGCTGCTGCCGATCGCCAAGGGTGGGCTGGCCTCGACCGTGCTGCTGTCGCTGATCCTGTGCTGGAACGAAGCATTCTGGTCGCTGAACCTGACCTCATCCAACGCCGCGCCACTGACCGCGTTGATCGCTTCGTACTCAAGTCCCGAAGGGTTGTTCTGGGCCAAGTTGTCGGCGGTCTCGACCCTGGCCTGCGCGCCGATCCTGATCTTCGGCTGGATCAGCCAGAAACAATTGGTGCGCGGGCTGTCGTTCGGCGCCGTGAAATGAATCCGTATGCCCGGCTCAACCGAATAACTACAAACGGAGGCCCATCCTCATGGCCAACCTGAAAATCAAGAATCTGCAAAAAGGCTTCGAAGGCTTTTCCATCATCAAGGGCATCGACCTGGAAGTGAACGACAAGGAGTTCGTGGTGTTCGTCGGCCCGTCCGGTTGCGGTAAATCCACCCTGCTGCGCCTGATCGCGGGGCTCGAAGAAGTCAGCGGCGGCACCATCGAGCTCGACGGCCGCGACATCACCGAAGTCAGCCCGGCCAAGCGCGACCTGGCGATGGTGTTCCAGACCTACGCCCTGTACCCGCACATGAGCGTGCGCAAGAACATGTCGTTTGCCCTCGACCTGGCCGGGGTGCCGAAAGCCGAGGTCGAGAAGAAAGTCTCTGATGCGGCGCGCATCCTTGAGCTCGGACCGATGCTCGAGCGCAAGCCCAAACAACTGTCAGGTGGCCAACGCCAACGCGTGGCGATTGGCCGCGCCATCGTGCGCAATCCGAAAATCTTCCTGTTCGACGAACCACTGTCCAACCTCGACGCCGCGCTACGGGTGCAGATGCGCCTTGAGCTGTTGCGCCTGCACAAAGACCTGCAAGCCACGATGATCTACGTGACCCACGACCAGGTCGAAGCGATGACCATGGCCGATAAAGTCGTGGTGCTCAATGGCGGCAAAATCGAACAGGTCGGCTCGCCACTGGACCTCTATCACCAACCGGCCAACCTGTTTGTCGCAGGCTTTCTCGGCACACCGAAAATGGGTTTCCTCAAGGGTCAGGTCAGCCGCGTCGACGGCCAGGGCTGCGAAGTGCAACTGGATGCCGGTACCCGCATCAGCCTGCCGCTCGGTGGCGCCAACCTGAAAGCCGGAAGCGCAGTTACCTTGGGTATTCGCCCGGAACATCTGGAACTGGCCGCACCCGGCGACTGCACGCTGCAGGTCACCGCTGACGTCAGCGAACGCCTGGGTAGCGATACCTTCTGCCACGTGCGCACAGCAAACGGCGAAGCCTTGACCCTGCGTGTGCGCGGCGACCTGGCCAGCCGCTACGGCGAGACCTTGAGCCTGCACCTGGATGCCAGCCACTGTCATTTATTCGATGCCGACGGCGTGGCGATGACCCGCCCGTTGCGCGTCGCCGCCTGATTCAGAGAGCCTGTGATGAAACTCGATAAACACAACCTGCAGCGCCTTGCACCCAAGGTGGCCCGGCCCGCCTACGCCCTGAGCGACACCCGCCAAGGCATTGCGCACATTGGCGTCGGCGGCTTCCACCGCGCCCACCAGGCGTATTACACCGATGCGTTGATGAACAAGGGCGAAGGCCTGGACTGGGCGATCTGCGGCGTCGGTCTGCGCGGCGAAGATCGCCGGGCCCGGGATGATCTGCAACAACAGGACTACCTGTTCACCTTGTTCGAGCTCGGCGATACCGACGATACCCAAGTGCGAATCATCGGAGCCATCCGCGACATGCTGCTGGCCGAAGACGATGCCCATGCGCTGATCGACAAACTCGCCAGCCCCGAGATCCGCATCGTTTCGCTGACGATCACCGAGGGTGGCTACTGCATCGATGACAGCAACGGCGAGTTCATGGCCCATCTGCCGCCGATCCAGCACGACCTGGCGAACCCGCACGCCCCGAAAACCGTGTTCGGCTTCCTCTGCGCCGCCCTGGCCAAACGCCGCGCGGCAGGCACGCCGGCATTCACCTTGATGTCCTGCGATAACCTGCCGCACAACGGCGCGGTCACCCGCACCGCCCTGCTGGCCTTCGCCGCCCTGCTGGATGCCGATCTGCGCGACTGGATCGAACGCAACGTGAGCTTCCCCAACGCCATGGTCGACCGCATTACGCCGATGACCAGCACCCGACACCGCCAGCAACTGGCCGACCGGCACGGGGTCGACGACGCCTGGCCGGTGGTCTGCGAACCGTTCGCGCAATGGGTTCTGGAGGACAAGTTCGTCAACGGCCGCCCGGCTTGGGAAAAGGTCGGCGTGCAGTTCACCGACGACGTCAGCCCCTACGAAGAAATGAAAATCAAGCTGCTCAACGGCAGTCACCTGGCCCTGACCTACCTGGGGTTCCTCAAGGGCTACCGCTTCGTCCACGAGACCATGAACGACCCGCTGTTCGTGCGCTACATGCGTGCCTACATGGACCTGGACGTGACGCCGCAGCTGTCGCCGGTGCCGGGGATCGACCT
Source organism: Pseudomonas sp. NPDC087336 (assembly GCF_044744285.1). Taxonomy (NCBI): domain Bacteria; kingdom Pseudomonadati; phylum Pseudomonadota; class Gammaproteobacteria; order Pseudomonadales; family Pseudomonadaceae; genus Pseudomonas; species Pseudomonas sp. NPDC087336. Next base: position 6,247 of record NZ_JBIUYA010000024.1, read on the forward strand.
CACCGAGTACAAAGACACCCTGGTAGCACGCTTCTCCAACCAGGCGATTGCCGATCAGCTGGAGCGCGTGTGCTCGGACGGTTCGTCGAAGTTTCCCAAATTCACCGTGCCGACCATCAACCGCTTGATTGCCGATGGCCGGGAAACCAAACGCGCAGCGCTGGTCGTTGCAGCGTGGGCGTTGTATTTGAAGGGGGTGGATGAGCATGGCGAGACTTACGCCATTGCCGACCCAAGGGCGCCGTTCTGTCAGGCGCTGGTGGCGGAAGATGCGTTGATTACCCAGCGGTTGCTGGCGGTCGAGGAGATTTTTGGTACGCAGATTCCACGTTCGGCGGAGTTCGTGGCTGCGTTTGAGTGGTGTTGCAACAGTTTGCGCGATGTTGGGGTGACGCGCACGCTGGAGCGGGTTCTGGCGTGATGTCGGTGGTGTAACTACTGCCCGCTCGCGAATGGACTCACCGAGATAGACCTGACACACCAAGGATCTTGCATGACAAACCAACAACTCTACCTCGGCATCGACTGCGGCACCCAAGGCACCAAAGCCATCATCCTCGATGCGCTAAGCGGCCAGGTCCTGGGCCAGGGCGCCGCCGCGCACAAGTTGATCAGCGGCGCCAACGGTCGCCGTGAGCAAGACACGGCGCAATGGCTGGAGGCATTCAGCCTTGCCACCCGTCGAGCATTGCTGGCAGCGCAGGTCGATGGCCAGGACATCCTCGGCATCGGCGTCTCCGGCCAGCAACATGGCCTGGTGCTGCTCGACGATCAAGGCCAGGTCCTGCGCCCGGCCAAGCTCTGGTGCGACACCGAAACCACCGCGCAGAACGATCGACTGCTCAAACATCTGGGAGGCGAAAAAGGCTCTCTGGAACGTCTCGGTGTGGTGATTGCACCGGGCTACACGGTTTCAAAACTGCTCTGGACCCAGGAACAGCAACCCGATGTGTTTGCGCGCATCGCGCACATCCTGCTGCCCCACGACTACCTCAACTACTGGCTCACAGGTCGCAGCTGCAGCGAGTACGGCGATGCCTCGGGCACGGGTTACTTCAACGTGCGCACCCGCCAATGGGATGTGCAGCTACTTCGCGACATCGACCCCAGCGGGCGTCTGCAGGCTGCGCTGCCGGAACTGATCGATGCCCATCAAGCCGTCGGCACGCTGCTGCCGGGCATCGCCGAACACCTGGGCATCAACCCGCACGCACGGGTGTCCAGCGGCGGTGGCGACAACATGATGGGCGCCATCGGCACCGGCAACATCAAACCGGGTGCGATCACCATGAGCCTCGGCTCGTCCGGCACCGTGTACGCCTATGCCGAGCAACCGAAAGTCAGCGTGGACGCGGCAGTCGCTACGTTCTGTTCATCCAGCGGCGGTTGGTTGCCGTTGATTTGCACCATGAACCTGACCAACGCCACGGGGCTGGTTCGAGAATTGTTCGATCTGGATATCGAGCATTTCAATGCCCTCGTTGCCCAGGCCCCCATCGGCGCCGAAGGGGTGAGCATGCTGCCGTTCCTCAACGGCGAACGCGTCCCTGCCCTGCCCCATGCCACCGGCAGCCTACTGGGACTGACCATGACCAACCTGACCCGGGCCAACCTGTGTCGCGCCGTTGTGGAAGGCACGACCTTCGGTTTGCGTTACGGACTGGACCTGCTGCGCCACAATGGCTTACAAAGCCTGCGCATCTGCCTGATCGGTGGTGGCGCCAGGAGCGCGGTGTGGCGGCAGATCGTCGCCGACACGATGAACATGACAGTCGTCTGCCCCGAGCAAAGCGAAGCCGCTGCCCTTGGTGCGGCGATTCAGGCGGCCTGGTGCAAGTCCCTGGCAGACGGACATGAGGATAGCCTGGCGGATTTGTGCGAGCGCTGTGTGAAGCTCGACCCGGCCAGTGAAACCATGCCGATCACGGAAAACGTGGCGGCCACCCGGTTGGCCTACGAACGCTATCGACAACATGTCGCAACCCTATAAAGAGCGAACAACTATGTATCTGGTGTGTGGCGAAGCGCTGTTCGATTTCTTTAGTGAAAACGACGCCAGCGGCCTGGCTTCAAAAGTGAATTTCAAGGCCATCGCCGGTGGCTCGCCGTTCAACGTTGCGGTGGGCTTGCGTCGTTTGGGCGTGGAAGCTGCGTTGTTTGCCGGCTTGTCCACTGACTACCTCGGCCGGCGCTTGCTCCAGGTGTTGGAGGAAGAAGGCGTGTGCACGGATTATCTGGTGGAGTTTGCCGCACCAACCACCCTGGCGATGGTCGCGGTCGGGGCCAATGGCTCGCCGCACTACAGCTTCCGCGGCGAAGGCTGCGCGGATCGGCAACTGCAACCTGGGCATCTACCGACATTGGGGCTGCAAGTGCGCGGCCTGCACATCGGTTCGTTTTCCCTGGTGGTGCAACCGATTGCCGACACGCTGCTGGAGCTGGTACGCCGGGAAAGCGCAAAGCGCCTGATCAGCCTTGATCCGAACGTGCGGCTTAACCCGGAGCCGAACATCGAGCTGTGGCGTTCGCGGGTTGCCGCCCTGGCCGAGCATGCCGATCTGATCAAGGTCAGCGATGAGGATCTAAGCCTGCTGTACCCCGGGCAGGACCCGGCGCGGGTGTTCGAGGGCTGGCTGCAACACCGCTGCCAGCTGGTGTTCCTGACCCGTGGTGGCGAAGGCGCGACGGTATTCAGTCGGGACCACGGTTCATGGTCGGTGCCGGCCTGCGCGGTGATCATCGCCGACACCGTGGGTGCCGGCGATACCTTCCAGGCGGCGTTGATTGCCTGGCTGACCGAACAGCGGCTGGATTCGGTCGAGGGGGTACGGCAACTGAGTCGCCAGCAGATCGACTCGATGGTGAGGTTTGCGGTGCAGGCGGCTGCGCTGACGTGCAGCAAGACCGGGCCGGATTTGCCGTATCGGCATGAGGTGGAGATGCGTTGAGTTGATTTGATCGCTCCCACGCAAATGCAGCGATTGCGCCAGGGCGCAATCAGCCAGAAATAGCCTTCATCCGCTCCTGTAGAGGACCGGGCTGAAGTGAACACGCGGGGTGAGCGGCAATGATGGCAGAAGGCTTTTTCTCACTGAAGACGACTTTAGTCTCAATAGTGACCGCTTTAAATTGATAAATGCCGCCGAACGGTAGTGGCAGTACGACAGGTGGCGTTCAGCCGGGTTAACCAATGCTTAATCGCGTAGTCCAACACTTTACTGGACCGCACGCCCTCGGAGCCCTCTGACGACCAGTGCGGCAGGTTCGACGACACGTCGAGCTAACTTGCATCCGCACTGGAGATTGCCCCATGAACTCGCGCGCCCTGCTCGTTTCAATCGCCCTTGTCTGTGCATCATCGACCGGCGTTGCACAGGCCAATGACACCTCCACACAAAACGTGCCTTCCTACCACTACGGCATGCCATTGCACGTGGGCAAAGTGATTGCGCTGAGCGAACCCACCACCCTGGACTGCGAAGTGATTACCGCGACGATGAAGTACATCGACTCACAATCGGGCCAACCTGAAGAAATCGCCTATCGAAAACTTTCCGACGCTTGCAGTTATCAGAACTGAGGAAAAGTAGGGAACAGTTCCTTGCTGACCTGGGGCGTGTTGCCCGATTGGTTGCTGGCGCAGGGTCTGGCGCTTTACCAGACCCGGCGCGCACTGGCGGAACTTGAAACGAAGATTTAAAGCGCTTTGCGCATCCCCTGGGTATTTCCGGGTTCCGTGTGGTGATGCTGAAGATCGTAACGCAGCGTGGCTATCAGTTCGTTGATTTCCCGACAGCCATTGAGTTGCTGGGCGTTTATCCCGGTTTTCACCAGATCGATCTGATCGGTTTCCCCATCCGCAAACACTTTTACAGTCATGGACAAATCAGGCGATAGCGTGCATTGACAGCGTCTCGGGAGAAAACTGCTTTCAATGATATTGCGAAGTTCCAAGGCAGAAAGAAACATGGCGACCCTCTCCGTTGTGAGACTGCCAATTAACCATCGACACTGACTCATATGAAATCCCGGTCAGCTTAAGAACAGATACAGCATAAAACATGCCTTGAATTTCGCAGTGCAGTTCATCGGTAATTCAAGGACTTATTGTAAGATCTCGCAAAAACGCTCATGCAAATTGCGAAAAAGGCCCTTGGCGGCCCTGCAATTTGCACTCTGAGGCGTAGGATTTGCATTGGCCACTGCCGCCGTCGAGAATAACGGCCAGCCAATTCAGTATTCGCTCACCCCACATTTACGCAAGGAGGCATCATGGGTTCATCGACCCTCAGCACCACCGTCGGGCTAATCGCCGTCACGCTGTCGAGCATTGTCCACGGGGCAAAACTCGAAGAAGTTGCGCCCTTCCCGAAGCCGGAAAGTGGTTTCACCCGCCAGGTCATTCATCTCGCCCCGCAAACCCGTGAAGACGACTTCCAGGTCCAGATCCTTGCTGGCAAGACCCTGGAGGTCGACTGCAACCGCCAACGCCTAGGCGGCATTCTCGAAGAGAAGAACCTCGAAGGTTGGGGGTATCCGTTCTACCGCCTGGAAAAAGTCATCGGCCCGATGAGTACGCTGATGGCCTGCCCGGATGGCAAGCGCCAACAGGATTTCGTACCGGTGGTCGGTGACGGTTTCATGCTGCGCTACAACAGCAAACTGCCGATCGTGCTCTATGTGCCCAAGGACGTCGAGGTTCGCTACCGGGTCTGGTCGGCCTCGAGCAAGGTCGAGAAGGCTGTCGAGGAATAACTGCCACTTGTACATCGGGCCCCAACTCAGACCCCGATCGTTTCCACACGCGGGAGACCGGGTGAGCGTTACTTCAACCCGATCCTGTACAACGCCCCATTCTCTTCATCGGTCAGCACATACAAATACCCATCCGGCCCTTGCCGCACATCGCGGATGCGCTTGTCGAGCTCGCCCAGCAAGCGCTCTTCGTGAATCACCTTGTCGCCGTCGAACTGCAGGCGGATCAGCTCCCGGGTCACCAAGGCACCCATGAACGCGTTGTGCTGCCAGGCCTTGAAACGGTCGCCGTCGTAGAACGCCAAACCGCTCAGACCCGGGGATTTTTCCCAGACATGATGCGGCCCGAGGGTGCCTTCGGCGGTTTTGCCTTTGGCTTCGGGAATCGGCTGACCCGAGTAATTGACGCCATGGGTGGCCAGCGGCCAACCGTAATTCTTGCCGCGTTCGATGATGTTGACCTCATCCCCGCCCAGGGGACCGTGTTCGTTTTCCCAGAGCGTGCCGGTCCAGGGGTTGAGCGCCGCGCCTTGCGGGTTGCGAACGCCGTAGGCCCATATTTCCGGGCGCACGCCGGCCTGGGAGGCAAAGGGGTTGTCGTCGGGCACATTACCGTCCGGATAGATCCTGACGACCTTGCCCTGCAACTTGTCGAGGTCCTGGGCGGTGGGTCGGTCGTTGTTTTCCCCCAGGGTAACGAACAGATAGCCGTCCCGGTCGAACACCAGCCGCGAACCAAAATGGTTGCCCACCGAGAGCTTGGGCTCCTGGCGGAAGATCACCCGGAAATCCTTCAGCGTCGTCAGGTCTTCGGACAGCCGGCCACGGCCGACTGCGGTGCCTGCCTTGCCACCCTGGCCACCGCCTTCGGCATAGGACAGGTAAATCATCCGGTCCTGCTTGAAGTCGGGTGACAGCGCCACATCCAGCAAGCCGCCCTGGCCCTTGGCCCAGACCTTGGGCACGCCGTTGAGCGGCGCTGATAACTTGCCCTCGGCGGTCACTACGCGCAGGTTGCCCGCTCGCTCCGTGACCAGCATGCCCTGGCGATCCGGCAGGAAGGCCAACGCCCAGGGGTGCTCAAGTCCTGTGGCGATAGGCGTCACCTCAAGGGTGCCCTGCTCGCTTTGCATTTCTTGAGCAGTCGCTGCCAGTACAGGCGCGCCGATGGCTAACAGGGTGCCGGCGCAGACGGCGGCCAGGAGGCTTTTACACAACATGCACGATTCCTTTTGTCTGAGGATGGGTAACCGTTCAAGGGCTGCGGGGAGGTGGGTTGGGAATGAACTTCGGGGGACTGGCGGGCACCGAGGGACTCTGCGGATAACGGTTGCCAATGCCGCCGTTGTCGAGGGTCGGCGGCCGCGGTACCGGCACCGTATTCGGCCCGCGGATGGCCGGGGCACTGGGCTGGCTGCCTTGCATGCTGTTGGGGTTGGCCCGGCGGATCGGGCTGTTGTAGGGATTGTTGTGGGTACTGCCCGGCAGGTTTTGCACCACCTGTAACGGTGTGTCGGGTGAAGCGACGCCGGCCTGGGCCAGGTGGCCGAGTACGCCGCTCAATGCCAGCACGACAAGGCCAGGTACACATCGGTTCATGGGCGAGCCTCGCGACGGATGCGTGAATTAAGTCTTCGATAGCACGCTACGCCTGGGGTTCGCATTTGTTAACCCAAACTTGCCGGCAAGATGTAACACGAGGTTGATGCACCGCCAGGCGGGCCTGCAGGCCGCGGAAACTTTTGCGCCAGGCCCAAGGTCACCTGAACATCACTTTAGGAAAGACGACCATGGCAAGGGCAATCTGGAAAGGCGCGATCAGTTTCGGGTTGGTGCATATCCCTGTGGCGCTGGTTTCGGCGACATCCTCCCAAGGGGTGGATTTCGACTGGCTGGACAGTCGCAGCATGGACCCGGTGGGCTATAAGCGCGTCAATAAAGTCACCGGCAAGGAAGTCACCAAAGAGCACATCGTCAAAGGCGTGCAATACGAAAAGGGCCGCTACGTGGTGCTCAGCGAAGAGGAGATTCGCTCGGCGCATCCGCTGTCGACCCAGACCATCGATATCTTTGCCTTCGTCGACAGCGAGCAGATCCCCCTGCAGAACATCGACACGCCCTACTACCTGGCACCGGATAAGCGCGGCGGCAAGGTCTACGCCCTATTGCGCGAAACCCTGACCAAGACCAACAAAGTCGCGCTGGCCCGCGTCGTGCTGCATACCCGCCAGTACCTGGCGGCCTTGATGCCTCTGGAGTCGGCGATGGTTCTGGTGAAGCTGCGCTGGCCGGCGGAAGTGCGCAGCCTGGACGAGCTGGCATTAGGCCCGGACGTGACCAAGGCCGAATTGGCCAAGGGCGAACTGGACATGGCCAAGCGCCTGGTAGAGGACATGAGTGTCGAGTGGTCGCCGGACGATTACCGGGACGAATTCGAAGACAAGATCATGGCCCTGGTGGACAAGAAGGCGCATGAAGGCAAGATCGAGGATGTTGAAACCGCCACTGGCGAAGAGGAACGCAAGACGGCGGATGTCATTGATTTGACCGAGTTGCTCAAGCGCAGTCTGGGTGGCAAGGGGGGGAGCAAACCTGCTGCCAAGGCCAAGTCAACGACTAAACCGGTTGCGAGGAAAAAAGTTAGCAAATGATGTACCGGACCTTCCGGCCCCATCGCGGGCGAGCCCGCTCCCACGGTGATAGGCGGCGTTCACAAAACCTGTGGGAGCGAGCTCGCCCGCGATGACGTCAGTTTGACAAACGAATGAATCAGACCAGAACAAAAATCGCCAGCAACCCACCAAAGAACGCCCACTTCTGCAGGTAATAAAGCTTGCGATTACGCTTCTTCAAGGCTTTGGCGCGCAGGCGGATCTTGTAGATCCTGCCGAACAGGCGGTTGAGGCCTCCGGTCCTGTCACCCGCTTCATTGGGCGCACCGGCTGCCGACATCACATGGCGGCTGAACCAGCCATTGAACGCAGCAGCCCAACGATACTTCATCGGACGCTCGACATCGCAAAACAGGATGATGCGGTTCTGGTCAGTGGTGTTCTCTGCGTAATGAATGAACGTCTCATCGAACATCACCGCTTCACCGTCGCGCCAGTGATAGCTCTGGCCATCGACGTTGATGTAGCAACCGGCATCATTGGGCGTTTCCAGGCCCAGGTGATACCGGTAGGAACCGGCATAGGGGTCGCGATGGCGAACCAGTTTCGAACCCGGCGGCAACTCGGCGAACATCGCCGCCTTGATCGAGCCGATACTCTGCACCAGTTCGGTGGTGCGCGGGCACAGCTTCATGGCCGACGGGTGGCTGTCGCCGTACCACTTGAGGTAAAAGCGTTTCCAGCCGGTCTTGAAGAAGGAGTTGAAGCCGACGTCATCGTAATCATTGGAGCGCTTGATCTCCCCCGCCTTCAGCAGATTCTGGCCTTCGGCGCGAATTTCTTGCCAATGGGTCTGCAGCGGCGTCAGGTCGGGAAAATCCGTGGGGTTGAGAAACGGTTTGTTGGGGATCTTCGAGAACAGATAAAGGAAGCAATTGATCGGCGCCAGGAACGTCGAGTGGTCGCTCAGTTGGCGACCCAGCTTGTGGCGTACGCGACCGCGCAGGTGGACATACGCGATGGATACTACGTAGACAGCGGCAATGATGAGTTTCACGGAAATCGTCACACGTCAGAGGTGAACAAACTGCGCCCCTGGCAACCAAATCACCTGTGGAGCTTGCGCAGCGTTTGAAAACCAGAAAACTGTCCCGAAGGACCGTCCTTGAGCCGATGCCAACGTTTGGCATCAAGTGAAAGATGGCATTTTAGCCATCGCCTGTAACCAATTGTTAGCTTTCAGATGTGAAAATCTGTCCGTTGATACCGTCAATGCGTCGGTGCGGCCTTATTGCCCTATCGTTTATATAGCCAGACCAGTACAATCGCCGCCAAACTTTACGCGCCCCCCTTGGTTGATGACGGGAATTCCCGGCCTCAGCGCACTTTGACTCGGGCCAAGCGCTCCTTATGCTGCTGTCCACTTATTGCCAGATGGATCTTGCGCTGCTGACCGGGATGCATGTCCCATGGTCGAACAGCGTGAACAGGTACTGAATCGGTACTGCCGCAACCCTAGCTACTCTGAATGCTTCGCAGGAAAAACCTTTGATTTCTACAGCTAACATCACGATGCAGTTCGGCGCCAAGCCGTTGTTCGAAAACGTTTCGGTCAAATTCAACGGCGGCAACCGCTATGGCTTGATCGGCGCCAACGGTTGCGGCAAGTCGACGTTCATGAAGATCCTGGGCGGTGACCTCGAGCCGTCCGGCGGCCAGGTCATGCTGGAACCGAACGTGCGCCTGGGTAAATTGCGCCAGGACCAGTTCGCCTACGAAGAATTCACCGTGATCGACACCGTGATCATGGGTCACGAAGAGCTGTGGAAGGTCAAGGCCGAGCGCGATCGCATCTACTCGCTGCCGGAAATGAGCGAAGCCGACGGCATGGCCGTGGCCGAGCTGGAAACCGAGTTCGCCGAAATGGACGGCTACACCGCCGAATCCCGCGCCGGTGAATTGCTGCTGGGCCTGGGTATTCCCCTGGAACAGCATTTCGGCCCGATGACCGAAGTCGCGCCAGGCTGGAAACTGCGCGTGCTGCTGGCCCAGGCGCTGTTCTCCGATCCGGAAGTGCTGTTGCTCGACGAACCGACCAACCACCTGGACATCAACACCATTCGTTGGCTGGAAACCATTCTCACGGCGCGTAACAGCACCATGATTATCATTTCCCACGACCGTCACTTCCTCAACAGCGTCTGCACCCACATGGCCGACCTGGACTACGGTGAGCTGCGCCTGTTCCCGGGCAACTACGACGAGTACATGACCGCGGCGACTCAGTCCCGTGAGCAATTGCTGTCGGACAACGCCAAGAAGAAAGCCCAGATCGCCGAACTGCAAACCTTCGTCAGCCGCTTCTCGGCCAACGCCTCGAAAGCCAAGCAGGCCACTTCCCGTGCCAAGCAGATCGACAAGATCCAGCTGGCCGAAGTCAAGCCATCGAGCCGCGTGAGCCCGTTCATTCGTTTCGAACAGACCAAGAAGCTGCACCGCCAGGCCGTGACCATCGAGCAGATGTCCAAGGGCTTCGACGGCAAGACCCTGTTCAAGAACTTCAGCTTCACCGTCGAAGCCGGCGAGCGCGTGGCGATCATCGGCCCGAACGGTATCGGCAAGACTACCCTGCTGCGTACCTTGATGGGCGAACTGACCCCGGACGCCGGCTCGGTGAAATGGACCGAAAGCGCGGAACTGGGCTACTACGCCCAGGACCACGCCCACGACTTCGAAGACGACGTCAGCCTGTTCGACTGGATGGGCCAGTGGACCCAGGGCGAGCAGATCATTCGTGGCACCCTGGGGCGGATGCTGTTCTCCAACGACGAGATCCTCAAGTCGGTCAAGGTCATCTCCGGTGGTGAGCAAGGTCGCATGCTGTTCGGCAAGCTGATCCTGCAAAAGCCGAACGTGCTGGTGATGGACGAACCGACCAACCACCTGGACATGGAATCGATCGAAGCGCTCAACCTGGCGCTGGAAAACTACCCGGGCACGCTGATCTTCGTCAGCCACGACCGTGAGTTCGTGTCGTCGCTTGCTACCCGCATCATCGAGTTGAGCCCTAACGGCGTGACCGACTTCAGCGGCACCTATGACGATTACCTGCGTAGCCAGGGTGTGGTGTTCTAAGGGCAGCTTCAAGCCTTTAGCTGCGAGTGAAAAGCCCTGTCCATGTGACAGGGCTTTTTGCATTTCACAGATGGGATTTTGGTGGGCTTGCTCCTGGCGGCGTTCCGACGAAGAGGCCCTCAAGAACAGCGATAATTAGTTAGCCTGCTTTCTTTTATTTCACGGTCACGCCATCATGCAGTTCTCCCACCGCCGCCCGCGAACGAGCCCTCATGTCTGCGCAAGAACAGCCACCGCAAAGCGCCATGGCGATCACCCTGCAGATCGTTTCCATCGTTTTCTATACCTTCGTCGCCTTCCTCTGCATCGGCCTGCCGATTGCGGTCTTGCCGGGGTATGTCCATGAACAGCTCGGGTTCAGCGCCGTGGTCGCCGGGCTGACCATAGGCTCGCAATACCTGGCCACCCTGCTCAGCCGGCCCATGGCCGGGCGCATGTCGGACAATGTCGGTACCAAGCGCGCGATAATTTATGGCCTGTCGGGGATTGTCTTGAGCGGCGGGCTGACCTTGCTGTCGGTGTTATTGCAAAGCTTGCCCCTTCTCAGCCTGCTGATCCTGATCGCCGGCCGCCTGCTGCTAGGGATCGCCCAGGGACTGATCGGTGTTGGCACTATCAGTTGGTGCATGGGCCAGGTCGGTGCCGAACACACCGCACGCTCGATCTCCTGGAACGGCATCGCTTCCTACGGCGCCATTGCCATTGGCGCGCCGGCGGGCGTGGTGATGGTCGATCAGCTGGGGTTCGCCAGCCTGGGCATCGCGTTGTCGCTGATGGCCCTGGCGGCGCTGCTGCTGATCCGCAACAAACCGTCGGTGCCGGTCATTCGTGGCGAGCGTCTGCCGTTCTGGGCGGTGTTCGGGCGCATTGCACCCTTTGGCGCAAGCCTGAGCCTGGCCTCGATCGGCTACGGCACCCTCACCACTTTTATTACCTTGTATTACATCAATCGTGGCTGGAGCGGCGCGGCGTATTGCCTGACGGTATTCGGAGTGTGCTTCATCCTGGCCCGGTTGTTGTTCATTTCCAGCATCAGCCGTTTTGGCGGCTTCACTTCGGCCATTGCCTGCATGAGCATCGAGACCATCGGCCTGGTGCTGCTGTGGCTGGCGCCGTCGACCGGCTATGCGTTGATCGGTGCTGGCCTGACGGGATTCGGTCTGTCGCTGGTGTATCCGGCCCTGGGCGTCGAGGCGATCAAGCAGGTGCCTAATGCCAGTCGCGGTGCCGGCCTGAGCGCGTATGCGGTGTTTTTCGATTTGGCGTTGGCGATTGCCGGTCCGTTGATGGGGGCGGTGGCGTTGAGTCTGGGGTACTCGTGGATTTTCTTTTGCGCGGCGTTGCTGTCGGTGACCGCATTTTGTCTCACTTTACTGTTGTCACGCCAAGCTGCAAACCCGGCCAGTTAAAATAACTACACACAAAAAAAGTATTTCAGAATACAGGACAGGCAATATTACGCATCAATTAATGCAGAGTGCCATCGTTGTTTTAATTAAACCTCTAGTCGTCATTCATTGATCGGCGGTCTGCATCCCGGCCCGCGTCGCCCTGCCCAACGTGCGGGAGAAAAAGCGCCCGGCTTCGAAGATCAGGTTGCGGTGAATGTCCACGCGATCGACACCCTCGGCATCGGTGCACAGCGCCGGCATGATGACGATCTGTTCGTCATTGCATGGCGCCATGAACACGAAGTGCCCGGCCCCGGCGAGCAGCTTGAAGTCGGGTGCGACGGGCAGCTTGCGCGCCAGGGCAGCGGCGTTCTTGTCGGGAGCCACCAGCTTGTCGCCATCGCCACTGTAAAGCAGTACCGGGACATGCACATCGGCCAGGGTATGACGGCCGAACTTCAGGCTCAGTGGCGCCATCAGCAGTAACGCATGGACCCGCGGATCGGCCACCGGCTGCAAATCGTCGCGGTCGACGATCAGTTCACCCTGGGTATTGCAGGCATCACGGTCGTCCGGGCGTTCCTGGCAGTAGCGGCGCAGACGATCCAGGTCCGGGGTCGCGCCGGACAGTATCAACGCCGTTTCGCCGCCCGCCGAATAACCGATGACCCCGACCTGTTCGGGATTGACGTAGGGTGCGAGCATGGGATCGCCCAGCGTCGCGGTGATGGCTTCGGAAATCTGGATCGGCCGTCCATACAGGTTGCTCAAGGTGCCCAGGCGGCTGTGGTCTTTTGAGTTGTCGCCCGGATGAATCACCGCCACCACTACAAAGCCCTTGCGTGCCAGCGACGTGGCCAGGTCATGCAGGGCCAACGGCGTGCCGGTGTTGCCATGGGACAGCATCAGCATCGGAAACCGGCCTATGGCGACCTTGGTGTCTTCGCCGGCTTCGACGGTGTAACCCTCAAGCCTGCTGGAGTGTTCCTTGGCGCTCGAAGGATAAAAGGCAATGGCACGCATCGGTTGCAAATCGAGCGGGTCAAGAAAACTCATCTCATGAAAACCGACGCTCCAGTGAGGATGCGGTGCAGGTGCTGCGTGCACTGGATTCAGGCTGGCGAGCAGACAGATCAGTAAACCTGCACAAAGACGCACCATAGGATGCCCCACCTGCTACCGGAACGGAGTCGTTAAGCCTCGACTGCATAACTCGGACCACAATTTGCAACAGCCAGAAACAAAAAACTCCGCATCTGCCACTTGCGTGAACAGAATACAGAGTTTTTTGGGGATTGCCTGCAGCGGCAGCGGGTCTTTACCCAAGCCTTACGCGGCGGCGAACAACTGCTCGCTGATGTGCGCCTGGGCATCGCTCATGGCTTTGCCGCGCACTTCGTCACCGTAGGCCAGGCCGTGGGCACGGACGAACTCGATGTCGGTGATGCCGATGAAACCAAACAGCACCTTCAGGTAGTCTTCGTGGGCAACACCGGTTGCCTGGCCGGCGTGCAGGCCACCGGAAGTCGAAACGATCACGACTTTCTTGCCACCGCACAGGCCTTCAGGGCCGGCTTCGGTGTAGCGGAAGGTCTGGCCGGCAACGGCAATGCGGTCAATCCAGGCTTTCAGTTGGGTCGGGATGGTGAAGTTGTACATTGGCGCTGCAATAACCACGGCATCGGCGGCGAGGAATTCGGCCAGGGTTGACGCGCTCAGCTGGGCTTCGTGCTGTTGGGCGGCGTCGCGCAGTTCAGCGGTGGTACCCGCTGCAACCAGGGTGGTCGAAGAGAAATGGCTGATAGCGTCGGCAGCCAGGTCGCGGTAGGTCACCACGGCGGACGGCTCAGCGGCTTGCCAGGCTTTGACGACTTCGCTGCTCAGCTGACGGGAAGCCGAGTTGTCACCAAGAATGCTCGAATCGATATGCAGCAGTTTCATGTGGGATCTCCAGGTGAGGATCGCCGCGAGGGCGATCTGATGGGGACAATCCTACAGACGAAACCAATAGCTGATTAGCGTGCAACAATGCGATAGTTTGTCTCACTGATAGAACGATCGAGAATGCACCCATGCAAGACCTTAATGACCTCTATTACTTCGCCAAAGTCGTCGAGGCCGGCGGCTTCGCGGCCGCCGGACGTTTGCTGGGGATTCCCAAGTCACGACTGTCGCGGCGCATTGCCGAACTTGAAGAGCGCCTGGGTGCACGCTTGCTGCAACGCACCACCCGCCAACTGAAACTCACTGCTGTAGGCGAGCGCTATCTGCGCCACTGCCAGGCAATGTTATTGGAAGCGGAAATGGCTGACGAAGCCGTGGCCAGCATGTCCAGCGAACCGCGCGGGCGCTTGCGGGTCTCTTCCCCGGTCGGCCTGGCACACGAAATGCTGCCGGGGGTGATCAGCAACTTTCTGGAGAAATACCCTCAAGTCCAGCTGGAGGTGATGCTGGTCAATCGTCGCGTAGACCTGGTGACCGAAGGCGTGGACGTTGCGTTGCGCGTACGCGAGCCGGGCGATGAAGACCCGTTGCTGGTAACCCGCCGCCTGCGCCAGGCGCAGATGCTGATGGTCGCCAGCCCCGCCTTCCTCCAGGGGCTTGAGATCAATCACCCCGATGACCTGAAAAACCTGCCTGTGCTCGGCGCCCTTGAGCCCGATCGCCTTGTGCACATTGGCCTGGTCGATCGCCAGGGCAAAAAATACGACCTGGCCCTTGAAGCGCGATTGGGCATCGACGACTTCATCGTGCGAAAGACTTGCACACTGGCCGGCCAGGGTTTTACCACGCTGCCGATGATGTATTGCGAACAGGAACTGGCAAACGGCTCACTGGTACAGTTACTGCCCGAGTGGTCGTTGCCAGGGGGCTGGCTGCAGGCGGTCTACCCTCATCGGCGCGGCGTGATGCCGGCCGTGCGTGCCTGGCTCGACCATCTGATCGAAACATTCAATGCCTGCGGGGATCGCTTGATATGAAGGCAGGACGCATGAACGAGGCCGACGTGGCGGCTTTTTGCCTGGCATTGCCGGGTGCCCGTGAAGATTACAAATGGGGTGGCGTGCGGGTATTTTCGATTGCCGGTAACAAGATGTTCGCCTTGCAGAACCTGCGCGGCGAGTCCCTGGCGTTCAAGGTCGACAAGGACCTGTTTCTCGGGCACTGCGACCGTCCGGGCATTCACCCGGCGCCTTATCTGGCGCGGGCCCAATGGATCATCATGGCCACGCCCTACCCGCTTGGCACCGAGGAACTGCAAGGCTTGCTAACGCGTTCTCATCAACTGGTGGTGAGCAAGTTGCCCAAGCGCACGCAAGTCGGACTGCTGCTCTAGCTGCGTCTGGATCAGAACAGCGCGAACAGCTGCGCGCCCAGGAACAACCGGTCGATCCAGAACACCTGGTGCAGCAGGACGATGATCCAGAACACCAGTTGAAATGACACCTTGCGCGTCTTGTGCCGAAACACTTGCTGCGCGAGCAAGGCCCCCGGCCAGCCGCCGGCGAACTCCAGCGCATGCAGGACGTTTTCCGGCGTGCGCCAGTGATCAAGGCGCGCCTTGCGCTTGTCGCGCCAGTACAGCAGGAACGCCAGCACGCTGACGATGCCGTAGGCTGCCAGGGGAATCAGTGAAACCCCCAGCAGCCATAACGACACCGAACCGAACAACGGCAACGCGCACAACAAGGCGAACATCAACAGTTTCAGGCGCACATTGCGGATGCCTGCCCCGTTGCGTGCGTTGGCATCGCTCATGGCTTGACCGCGGTCCAGTCGACCCAACCGAACTGCCAGGTGGCCAGGATCAGCAAGCCGAACGCAATGCGATACCAGGCAAATGCCGCGTAGCTGTGGCTGGCGATGAACTTGAGCAAGCCCCTGACCGCAATCATCGCGAAGATGAACGCCGTGACGAAGCCCACCGCAAACACCGGGAAGTCAGACGGCACGAACAGGTCGCGGTATTTGTAGCCCGAGTACACTGCCGCCCCCACCATGGTCGGCATGGCCAGGAAGAAGGAAAACTCGGTAGCGGTCTTGCGCGACAGGCCGAACAACAGGCCGCCGATGATCGTCGAGCCGGAGCGCGAGGTGCCCGGAATCATCGCCAGGCACTGGGCCAGGCCGACTTTAAGGGCGTCTTTCCAGGTCATGTCATCGACGCTTTCGGCATGCACTTCGTGCTTGCGCTTTTCAGCCCACAACATGACGATCCCGCCCACGACCAATGCCGTGGCCACTGTGATCGGGTTGAACAGGTAGTGGTGAATCAGGTCGGCGAAAATCACCCCGAGAACCACTGCCGGCAGGAAAGCTATCAGCAGGTTGGCAGTAAAGCGCCGGGCACTGGGCTGCGTCGGCAGGCCGACGACCACGTCGAAAATCTTGCGACGAAACTCCCAGACTACCGCCAGGATGGCGCCGAGCTGGATAATAATGTTGAACGCCATGGCACGCTCGCCACCAAAATTGAGCAAGTCGGCGACAATAATCTGGTGCCCGGTACTGGAAATGGGCAAGAACTCCGTCAGCCCTTCTACAACGCCAAGAATCAAAGCCTGAAAGGCCGTCCAAAGATCCATCAATCCCCCAAAAGGCTATGCGTCGACGCATGCCCCGTTAATTTATTCAAAGCCGTTTTCGTTTCGTCCCGCGCGCACAAGCCTACGCAAAAAATTCGAGCGTTTCGTGAAAAATCAGTTTGATTTCAGGTTTTTGCGCGCGGGGACGAAATCCTAGCAGACAAGTGCGCGTTTCGCTGCCGCGTTGTCGACACCGGGGAAGCGCTGCAACAAGCCTCTTCGCCGTAATCCGGTTACAATCGCCCCCTCTTCGATTTCTCCAAGGAACCTGCATGTCCGGGCTTGAACTGTTTGCCGCCACCCTCGGCGTCATTGCCGTCTGGTTGACGGTTAAACAGAACCCCTGGTGCTGGCCGATCGGTCTGGTCATGGTGCTGATCTACAGCTGGATCTTTTTCGAGGTCAAGCTGTATTCGGACATGTTGCTGCAAGTGATCTATGCCGCGCTGCAGATCTATGGCTGGTGGCAGTGGACCCGCGCAGGCCAGGCGCATCACAGGCGCGAGGTCAGCCGGCTGGATGGGCAAGCGGTGGCGTTCGGCTTGGCCCTTGGCGCGCTCGGCAGTCTGTTGCTGGGCGCCGCCATGGCGCACTGGACCGATGCCGCGCAACCCTGGCTCGACGCCGCCCTCACGGCCTTCAGCCTGGTGGCGCAATGGTGGATGGCGCAAAAGCGCCTGCAGTGCTGGCCGCTGTGGATCGTCCTGGACTGTGTTTTCGTCGGCCTGTTCCTCTATAAAGGGATGTACCTGACGGCGGCCCTGTATTTCCTGTTTTTCCTTCTGGCCATTCAAGGCTGGCGCACATGGCGCAGCGATCCGCTGCTGTGCCCATGAAAGTGCTGGTGCTGGCAGGACCGGAATCGAGCGGCAAAAGCTGGCTCGCGAACGAGATTCACGCCAACTTCGGCGGCATATTGGTCGGCGAGTACGTTCGGTATTTCATCGATAATGAAGCCCGGCTAACCTCCTACGAAGACATCACGCCCATAGCACTTGGCCAGCTGACTTGGGAAGATGAGGCTCGCGCAAAACAGCCTTCCCTGTTGATTCTCGATACACACCTGTTGAGCAACATGCTATGGAGTCGCACGTTGTTTGGCGATTGCCCGACTTGGATCGAGCAGACATTGCAGGAGCGCCATTACGACCTGCACCTGCTGCTAAGCCCCGAGACAGTGGCCTGGCATGACGACGGTCAGCGTTGCCAACCACAACTGGCAGAACGCCAAGCATTTTTCCAGGCCAGCCGTCAGTGGCTAGACCTGCACCGCAAGCCTTTTCAGGTACTGCAAGGTGACTGGCAACAGCGCAAGGACGCGGCATTCGACGCTGTCGCGCGCTTGCTCACGGCTTGACAGGGCGGCCACGCCCTACCGAAAACGTCCATTCCTGAAACACCCTCCCCTGCGCAAACCCTCGAGCTAAAGCGGTTAGTGCATTTTCGCCAGAAAATGTTAAGCCACTGATACAACCTGCCTGATACGACCTTAGCGAGCAATGCCGCCAGCATGGACGGCGCTTTTGCCTGGCTTTGTCTCAATGACGTTACAAAGTGTTTTTCATCACCTCAACAGTTAAAGCCAAGCCACTGTTATTAAAAGCAAAACAAAAAACGGCACACCTTCTGCTCTCTTCCCCTGCAACGCTGATAAGGGCCAGCGTTCCACTTACAGAAGGAATTGCCGTCGTGGGGAAATTTGATAACCGTCTCTATAGTCTCCTGCTGGTCGGATGCGCATTGAGCTCAACGGTCTGCCTGCCTGTACAAGCTGACAACGGCATCATCATCATCAAGCGTGATGTCCAGGTGCGCAACGCAACCGTTCCAGCGCTCGTCCCCGACCCCAACCCCACGACCGCGAACGCCAACCCGTCCAAGCAGATCCTCGCTCAAACGAACGAGTTGAGCGACGGTGACTTTGCCGGCGTCGCCAGTGGTGCAGGCATCTCCCGCCTGGTGACGCAAAACACCAACAACCTGGGCGGCAATATCGGCACCCAGACACAGCTTTCCAACCTCCCCGCCGGGCGGTCGGGCAATTCCGGCAGCGGCATTGCCAACATGGTCAATTCCAACGTCCAACAGGGCCTGGGTGCCCTGAGAATCATAACGGGAGACCGTTGAGATGAAGCGTACGCTGCTGATGTTCGCCATGTTTTGCAGTGCATCGACCTTCGCCCAATCCCCCGTCATCAATAACGCCGACATCGACGGTTCGGGCGCGCAGTACCAGGGCAACTTCGCGGTCAACCAGGCGGCCGGTGACCTGCAGCAACAGGCTAATGCCCGGGCCATCGCCGGGGGTCACAACGCAAGCGCGACCACTGAGATTCGCCAACGGTTACGCACCATTGTCGACCCCAATATGGATGCTCGATCCAGCATTCAAGGCGACTCCTTCAGCCATGGCAATGGCGCGTTGGGCGTCAACCAGAGCGCGGGTGCCAGCAACCAGCAAGCCAATGCGCTGCGGATCAGCACCAGTGCACAGCCGCAAAGTATCGATGACAGCGTCCTCATGCAACAGAACGTGACGCTGCTCTACAACTCCGATCCAACTGACTCCGCACCAGGCTATCGCCAAGTCACTACCAGTGACCAGGCTTTCACCGGTAGCCGTGGGCTCATTCAGTTGAATCAGAGCGCCGGGGTGGGAAACCGAATGGCCAACACCCTCAGCGTACGGGTCGTGGACTGACCCAAACAGGTAATAACAACACTTAACCTAAAATAAGTACGGAGAATCACCATGAAACCTTCGATGGCATTAAAGCCTCTGGTTTTCGCAATTGCTGCGGTCATGGCTGTTGCTGTACAAGCTGGGCAAAACGATCGGCGTGGCAATCACCATGGCCATCACAACGGCGGGCATCACACCCCTCCTGCAAAAATGGTCCCTATCAGTGCGACTGCCGAAGCAAGGGACAGACAAAGCAGCACCAACAACCGCATCTGGAATGAAGGGGTGGAAAACTCAGCCGAGATGAGCAGTTCGGCCCAGGGCGCAAGCGGCAACGTCGGCGTCAACGTGGCAGCAGGTAACGGTAACCAGCAAGACAACGCCGCCGCCATCGCCAACGCAGCCTCCGACAACGCCGCGATCGACAACAGCTTCGTGTTCGGCACGGCCACTGCCACTGCCGACGTGAGGCAATACAGCAACCGTAACCGCGTCGACAACTTCGGCGTAACCAACTCTGCCGTGATGAGTGGATCCGCCGACGGCAGCAGCGGTAATGTGGGTGTCAACATTGCTGCCGGCGATCTGAACCAACAGAAAAACACTATGGCAATTGCCAATACCAATGCTCCACTCGGTAACGCAAGAGCCACCGCCTCCGCCAATCAGGACGGTCCTGGCTTGATCGTGAACAACACCGCTGACCGGACCTATCGCGTAGATACCATTACGGTTACCAAAACCGCTAGTGGTAGCGCCTCTCGCGAGAAGTCCTTCGAAGCCAGCGGCAGTCAAAGCGCTTCGTCGAGCTGGGCCGCTGCCGGGTCCAAGAACTCCAGTGCCAGCGGTTCCTTCAGCCTGGATGCAAGCGGTTCCAAAAGCAGTAATGCCAGCGGTTCCAACAGCAGCAGCGCAAGCGGTGCCTTCAGCCTGGATGCAAGCGGTTCCAACAGCAGCGCTGCAAGTGGTTCCAATAGCAGCAGTGCAAGCGGTTCATCGAGTGCTTCTTTGAATGCTTCCCTGGACGCTTCCCTGGACGCTGCGGCGGCGTCCTCCAGCTCCACGACCGTCAACTACGGTTTTGGCGATCGCACCCGCAGCAGAGAGTCCGACGCATCGCTTAGCGCTTCGCTTAGCGCATCGCTTGACGTGTCGGTAGACAAATCGTTCGACAAATCGCGCGAATCCTCGTTTGACAGGTCTCGCGAATCCTCGTTCGACAAGTCGTTCGACACCTCGTACGAAAAATCCCGTGAATCCTCGTACGACAAATCGCGCGATTCCTCGTTCGAAAAATCGTTCGATACTTCGTTCGAGAAAGCGAACGCTTCGTCGTACGACAAATCGGGCAGCAAGTCGTCCGAATCCGAGTACGCAAAAGCGAAAAGCTGGAGTGAAAGCAGCTCGTATGATCTGAGTAACACCTACTCTTATCAAGTGCTGACTCCAACTGGCTGGGCCAACCCTGTGACCAACACTGCAACCCTGAGTGGTTCGGTGAACGGCGGCAGCGGCAACCTGGGTGTCAACGTGGCGGCTGGTGTGGGCAACCAACAAAGCAACTCGCTGGCCATCTCCAACCAATCGTTCTAATGCTGTCTGCAGAGGCCCCCTTCCGGGGGCCTTTTTCAACCCGACCAGAAGGCGTCCCACCATGCGTATTATCGCCTTGGCAATTTTGCTTTGCGTGTCCAGTGTGATCGAGGCTGCACAGCTGCCGCTGTCCGTCCTGCCGGGCGGTGCGCTGGTGTACAAGCCGATCCAGAGCGTACGCGAGCGCAAATTTGCCGACCTGGTGCAACAGAAAACCGACTTCAGTTGCGGCGCAGCTGCGCTGGCAACCATCTTGCGCCAAGCCTACTGGCTGGACGTAGACGAAGAACAAATCATCGAAGGCATGCTGGCACACTCCGATCAGGATCTGGTCCGCGTCCAGGGCTTCTCCATGCTCGACATGAAGCGCTACGTGGAAAGTATCGGCATGCGCGCCCGTGGCTACCGGGTTTCACCGGAATCGTTGAAAGAGATCAGAATACCTGTAGTGGTACTCCTGGACATACGTGGTTACAAACACTTTGTGGTCATGCAAAGAGTCCAAAACGACTGGGTCTATATCGGCGACCCGGTACTGGGGCATAAACGCTACAAAGTCGATGACTTTATCAAAGGCTGGAACGGCATCATCTTTGCCGTCATCGGCCAGGGCTACGACAAAAACAACGCGTTGCTCGACCCGCCCCTGCCACTGACCGCCAAGAACCGCGTCAACGCCTTCAGCCCGGTGCAGGACGCCGAGTTGATGGATTTCGGATTCATTCAAAGCGACTTCTTCTAATAACAAAAGGAGCACGACGCTCCGGGAGTATCCAATGAAGACTCCAATCTGGCTGGCCGTGGTTTGCCTGGCCGCCAGCCTGCCGATCCATGCAGAAATATTGAAGCCCATTGAACTGAGCGACCAGGAACTGGCAAGCCTGCGCGGTCGTTATGTCATGCCGGGACGGATCATCAGTTTCGGCATCGCCATGACCAGCACCTGGCAAAACGCCAACGGTGAAGTGATCGGGGCAACGTCCTCGATGCAAATTCAGCAATCGACCATCAAGCCGCAGTTCTATGTGTCGATGATCGACGAAAAAGGTAATGGCTCGGCGAGTACCCACAGCACCGGCACAGGTACCGTCACGGGCGGCGCCGGCCTGAACAGCACCGAGGGCGTCACTCAAGTCGTACGGGCTGCCGGCGACAACAACAGTGCCTACAACTACGTCGATATCAACGTCACCAAGGCCAACCAGGCGCCAGCAACGCAACAGCAAGGCCAGGCACTGGCCGCAGGCTCGACGTTGGTCGGCTCCAATGGCGCCGGCTCGCTGAGCGTTTCCTCGAGCGGTACCGGTGTGCAAATGAACATCGCGGCCAACAACAACCAGGGCAGTACCGTACAACGCCTGGCCCAGGGTGGGTTGATGCAGAACACGACGTTACTCGGCAGCAGCAACCAGGTCAGGAACTACACGTCCTTCAATGTCGTGCTGCGTGACAACGTGGCGTCAGCCGGTTCGTTCAACGGCAACCTGGACCAGCTCAAAGGTCTTCGCACTCAAGGATTCTGATCTACGCTCAGTCTCATCATCTGTAGTCAGAAGGGACGGCTAACCCATGCACCGATCGTTAACGTTTAGAGTTATCGTCTGTTTGAGTAGCCTGGCACCGGCCCCATTGCTATACGCAGCACCGGACCCCCAGGTCGAAGCACTAAAACAAGAACTCATGGAGTTGAAACAGCGTTACGAAGCACAACAGAACGCGCTGATGGTCCTTGAACAGCGCGTTCGCCAAGTCGAAGAAGCACCGGCGACACCCGCGCCCAAACGCCTGACCAAATCCCCCGCCGAAGCGCCCAGAAGTGGCCAGACGGTGGCTGCCGGCGCGCCCGGGACCACCGGCAGTTCGTACGGGCAGTCGCTCAAGGATGACTCGCAACCGGCGCAAAGTGTTTCCAACCTGTACGACGAAGCCAGCGGGTTCTTCGGCGGCGGCAAGTTCAGCGTCGAAACCGGCCTGACCTATACGCACTACGATACCCGTGCGCTGACACTTAACGGCTTCCTGGCACTGGACTCGATTTTCCTCGGCAACATCAACCTGGACCGCATCAAGGCGGATAACTGGACCCTGGACCTGACCGCCCGCTACAACGTGGCCCAACGCTGGCAGTTCGACATTAACGTGCCCGTGGTCTATCGCGAATCGACGTATTCCTCCGGTGGCGCCGGTGGCGCCGCCAACGGGGTTACAGATGAAACCGTCACCCGCGACCCGGCCATTGGCGACGTAAACGTTGGCGTTGCCTACAAGTTCCTCGATGAGTCGGTCAACCTGCCCGACGCGGTGGCGACCCTGCGCGTCAAGGCGCCGACCGGGAAAGACCCTTACGGCATCAAACTGGTCGAGGTTCCGGGCAACGATAACCTCGCAGTACCCGAAGACTTGCCTACCGGCAATGGTGTCTGGTCGATCACCCCGGGTATCTCGCTGGTCAAGACCTTCGACCCGGCCGTATTGTTCGGCAGTCTGTCCTACACCTACAACATGGAGGACTCTTTCAGCGACATCAGCCCTACAGTCAACACCAAGGTACCCGGGGACGTGAAGCTGGGCGACTCCTGGCAGATCGGCGCCGGTATTGCGTTCGCCTTGAACGAGAAGATGAGTATGTCGTTCTCGTTCACCGACCAGTTCGCCCGCAAGAGCAAGATCAAGCCGGACGGCGGCGACTGGCAATCGATTTCCAACAGCGATTACAACTCGGCCAACTTCAACATCGGCATGACCCTGGCCGCCTCCGACAACCTGACGATCGTTCCCAACCTGGCCATCGGCCTGACCGACGACTCGCCGGACTTCTCCTTCAGCCTGAAATTCCCGTACTACTTCTGACCCACGACAAAACCCCGTTGCGATTTCACTCGCAACGGGGTTTTTGTTGATACCTGCAGGAGCGAGCGGTGCGGCGATCCGACTTGCCCGCGAAGAACGATAACGCGGTACGTCCGGTACACCGCAGCGCCCGGTTCGCCGGCATGCCTGGCTTCCTACAAGGCAGGTAGCGGTTAGCGGATCTGATGCTTGTGCAACAATCGGTAGAAGGTCGGCCTGGATATCCCCAGCACCTTGGCGGCGATGCTCAGGTTATCGCTGTGGCGGTTAAGCACATCACACAAGGCCTGGCGCTCTGCCCGGTGCTTGTAGTCTTCCAGCGTGCCCATCGGCGCGGCAATGGCGTGATGGCTGATCAGCCCCAGGTCTCTCGCTTCGATCTGCCGGCCTTCGGCCAGCACCAAGCCGCGACGTACCCGGTTGGCCAGTTCGCGCACATTGCCCGGCCAGTCATGCTTGCCCATGGCTATCAGGGCGTCTTCACTGAAGCTACGCGGACGGCGGCCGGTTTCACGGCTATAGAAATGGGAAAAATGGTTGGCCAGCATCGACAAGTCGCCATTGCGCTCACGCAGGGGCGCGGTCGCGACTTGCAACACGTTCAGGCGGTAATACAGATCTTCGCGAAAGCTTTTCTTCTCGATCGCCGCCTCGAGATCAACATGGGTTGCCGCCAACACCCGCACATCCACGGGAATCGGCTGACTGCCGCCCACCCTCTCGATGTGTTTTTCCTGAAGGAAGCGCAACAGACTCGCCTGCAGTTCAAGGGGCAGATCACCGATCTCGTCGAGAAACAGCGTGCCGCCGTTGGCTGCCTCGATCCGCCCGACCTTGCGCTGATGGGCGCCCGTAAAGGCGCCTTTCTCGTGGCCGAACAGTTCGGACTGGATCAGGTGCTCGGGAATGGACCCGCAATTGATCGCGACAAAGGGTTTGCTATGGCGCAGGGATTGTCGATGCAGCGTGCGGGCCACCAACTCTTTACCGGTGCCGCTTTCACCGCGAATCAACACCGGCGACTCGGTGGGCGCCAGCTTGCTCAGTAATTTGCGCAGTTCGCGTATGGGCTTGCTGTCGCCCAGCAACTCGTGCTCGGGCTGATCGATATGAACCGTGCCCTGCCCGCGCAGGCGCGCCATGCCAAAGGCCCGACCCAGCGTGACCTGGACCCTGGAGACATCGAACGGCAAGGTATGAAAATCGAAAAACCACTCGCAGACAAAGTCTCCGACATTCTGTAGCCGCAGGACATCCTGATTAAGCACGGCGATCCACTCGGTACCGCTGCGGCTGATCACCTCTTTGACCGTATCCGGATGCTCGAGATGAAAGGGCTGTAATCGTAACAAGCCCACGTCACAGCTACGATCGGCGGCGTTGTCCAGCGAGCAGCTGTCAACGTCCCAACCCACGGAACGTAATCCCGGTAACAGACGATGGCAGTCGTCGCAGGGATCCACCACCAATAGACGACGTAACGCAGGCGCTTCGCTCATGTGATTTCCTTGACGCCAAATTTTAGGATTTTTTATTAAAAACAGTCATTTGGCGGACCTGGCTGTAACGTTAGCAAGAATTTGACGGGCGCTTGTACCGTTTGACTATAGGCCTGGTACGCAAAGAGTTATAAGAAACGGGTTTTTCCAACGACCTGACGAATGTTTTCTTTCATTACGCTTTCAACACCTGCTTGTTTGCCCGGGGATTAGAAGAAAGTTGAAATTTCTTTTGAATGTGTGTGACCTGAACCCCGGTTGCGGGCATCAGTACAAGTAACCAGCCGAGCGGTAAGCCCAACCGACGGCAATTGACTTGATTGGGCCTATAGAGAGACGACCTATGAACGCCCCGCTCCGTGTCAACGAAGCTCTGCTGATTGCCGACCGCGCATTCAAACCTTTCAAATGCGTGGCCTGGGCCCCACAGGACGGTAATGGCGAACTGACCCTCACTGTTATCGACCGCACCAACAACAATATTGGACGCAAACAGATCCCCAGCAGCGCCTATTCCGATCCAGTGCAGCTTGAATGCCTGCTGCAACAAGCCCGCGCCGAATTGTGCGAAGAAGGCTACACGCTGCAATCGTGGTCGATGCCACAATAATCGTAGGGCGGATTACTCCGGGGTAATCCGCGCCTTCGCGGGCATTAGTTGAGTGGTTTTACACTCCAACTGCATTTAAGACGCTTTCTTACTTGAACTTCGGCGCACCCTTTATTCTTTGCTGGCTTGCGTTTGGTTCGAAAAGACACTGTTGTGGCACACAACGACCCTCCACCTGTTAGTTCTGACAGTTGTGCATTCAATCATTCAGGGATTGAATATTCTCTTAACAGTCGACACCGCCCAACTTCTGGATCAGGACGACTTGCAAGGAGATGCGTGCATGTCAATCCAGTCCGTTCTGGCTTTCCCCGCAACCGTCCAGCCTGCCGGAAAGCTCGACACCACCTTCGCTGCCAAGGGCACCGCCCAGGTGTATTTTTTCGGCAGCACTTCAAGTCTGGCCAACGACATCGCGATTGACTCACAGGGCCGGTTACTGGTGGCAGCCAAGGTCACCCTGCCTGGCGGTAGCCGCTTTGGCCTGGCGCGCTTGCTCAAGGACGGTTCGGCGGACCTGGCGTTTGGCAATCAAGGCAGCGTCATCGGGCAATTCGAACCGGGCTTCGAGGCCATGGCAGGCAAGGTGCAGGTGTTGCCCAATGGGCACATCCTGATCGCCGGCCTGCAATACGAAAGCGATCACCGCACGCTCCCCGCCCTGGCGCTGTTTGACTCGCTCGGTCACCCGGTCCAGCGTTTTGGCGACAATGGCCGCTGTGTGGTGCGCCTGCCAGGCAACCTGTCCCGGGGCATGCGCGATGTCTGGCTGCCTCCAGGCGTGCCGGGCGCCGAGGCCTGCAGCGTCGACGTACAGCAGGACGGTCGGATACTGCTGGTGGCCAATCATCATTTCGAACTGGCCGATCATGCCGCCATGCTGATATGCCTGAACGCCGATGGCACGCTGGACAGCGCCTTCAATGGCCGTGGTTTTGTGATGGTCAGGCACCTGCTGATGAATACCTGGCTCAGCAGCGTAACGGTGCAACGCGACGGCCGCATCCTGGTGGGTGGGTCGATCAACTTTCCAGAAGAAGGCCTGGTGGCCCGCTATCACGCCGATGGCAGCCTGGATAACAGTTTCGCCGTGGATGGCTTCATGAGTTTCAAGGCCTGCGGACAGGGTGCCCAGGTCAGCCAGATCGTCCAGCGGGACAACGGCGACGTGCAATGTTTTGGCAGCAGCCGCGACCCCATGCGCTGCCTGGCCCTGAAAATCCACGCCAATGGTCGCCCGGACCATCATTGCAACGGCGGCCAGGCGCATTTGCTGTCAATCGGCCACAGCGGCTGCCAGTGGATCGCCGCCCAGGTGCAACCGGACGGCAGCGTATTGACCGCCGGCGCCACCATTGGCGGTGTCGAGGCCGACTTTGTATTGGGTCGATACCTGCCCGGCGGCCAGCTCGATGGCGATTTCGGTGACGGCAACGGATGGGTGCGCACCCGCCTGGGCCGCAGCCTCGACACGGCCACTTCGATCGCGGTGCAGGACGACGGTAACATCCTCGTCGGCGGCTATTCCCTGGACGGCAGCTCTCGGGCGATCGTCGCACGCTACCTGGCTTGATTCGATGGACTTTTCCTACGCTTGATCTTCTGTCCAGCTTACGGCAAGTTGCGCGCTTCTTAATACAAGGAGTAGCCGATGTCCGGCTCGATGGCCCAGGCGTTCGCGCACAATTTTCTCGGCAACTCACCGCGCTGGTACAAGGCCTGCATTGTCGGTTTCCTGCTGCTCAACGCCGTGACCTTATGGGCCGCAGGCCCGGTGGTGGCGGGCTGGTTGCTGGTGCTGGAGTTCATTTTCACCTTGGCCATGGCCCTCAAATGCTATCCGCTGATGCCCGGCGGCTTGCTGCTGGTCGAGGCGCTGTTGCTGAAAATGACCACGCCCCAGGCGCTCTATGACGAGTTGCTGCACAACTTCCCGGTGATCCTGCTGCTGATGTTCATGGTCGCGGGTATCTACTTCATGAAAGACCTGCTGCTGTTCCTGTTCTCGCGCCTGCTGCTCGGGGTGCGCAGCAAGGCCCTGCTGGCGTTGATGTTCTGCTTTTTGTCGGCGTTCCTGTCGGCGTTTCTCGATGCCCTGACCGTGACCGCGGTGATCATCAGCGCCGCCGTCGGGTTTTACTCGGTGTACCACCGCGTCGCCTCGGGCAGTGATCCGCGCCAGGACAGCTCATTCAGTGATGACCAGCACTTGCCCACCCTGCATCACGCCGACCTCGAGCAGTTCCGCGCGTTCTTGCGCAGCCTGCTGATGCACGGTGCCGTAGGCACAGCGCTGGGTGGCGTGTGTACGCTGGTGGGCGAACCGCAGAACCTGCTGATTGGCCATGAAATGGGCTGGCACTTCGCCGAGTTTTTCCTGAAGATCGCGCCGGTGTCCTTGCCGGTGCTGGTCGCGGGCCTGGTCACCTGTGCCCTGCTGGAGAAACTGCGCTGGTTTGGCTACGGCACGTTGCTGCCGGACAACGTACGCAGCGTGCTGGCCAATTACGCCGCCCAGGACAATGCCGAGCGCACTTCACGCCAGCGTGCAGCGTTGCTCGTGCAGGGTGTGGCAGCCCTGATCCTGATTGCCGGGCTGGCCTTTCACGTGGCCGAAGTGGGCCTGATCGGGTTGATGGTGATCGTGCTGATCACCGCGTTCACCGGCATCACCGACGAGCACCGCCTGGGCAACGCGTTCAAGGACGCCATGCCCTTCACGGCATTGCTGGTGGTGTTCTTCGCCGTGGTGGCGGTGATCCATGATCAACAGCTGTTCACGCCATTGATCCATTGGGTGCTGGCCCTGCCCGCCGACCAGCAACCGGGCATGCTGTACATCGCCAACGGCCTGCTCTCGGCCATCAGCGACAACGTGTTCGTGGCGACCATCTACATCACCGAAGTGAAACAGGCGTTCCTCTCCGGGCACATGAGCCGCGAACATTTCGAAACGCTGGCGATCGCGATCAACACCGGCACCAACCTGCCCAGCGTGGCGACGCCCAATGGCCAGGCAGCGTTCCTGTTCCTGCTGACCTCGGCGATTGCACCGCTGGTTCGCCTGTCGTACGGGCGGATGGTGTGGATGGCGTTGCCGTATACGGTGGTGATGGGTGTTCTTGGTTGGTACGCCGTGACTTTCTGGCTGTAAGCCCACACCCCCTGTGGGAGCTGCCGAAGGCTGCGATCTTTTGATCTTGTCTTTTAAAAACAAAGTCAAAAGATCGCAGCCCGCGGCAGCTCCTACAAAGATGCGTTTTGTTAGCCGAGGCCGTGCCAGGTGCGACCGTCGCGAGCCAGCAGTTCTTCGGCGGCTTGCGGTCCGTTTTCGCCCGCGGCATAGGCCTGCACGCTGGCATCCTGCTGCCAGGCGTCGAGGAAAGGCTGCACCGCACGCCAGCCGTTCTCGATGTTGTCGGCGCGCTGAAACAGGGTCTGATCGCCCGTCAGGCAATCGTAGATCAGGGTTTCGTAGCCGGTGGACGGCTGCATCTCGAAGAAATCCTTGTAGGCGAACCCCAGTTCGATGTTGTCCATCTTCAGGGCCTGGCCGGGCCGCTTGGCCAGCAGGTCGAACCACATGCCTTCGTTGGGTTGGATCTGGATGCGCAGGTAGGTCGGCGCCAGCTCATCGACCTCGGTATCGCGAAACTGCGCATAAGGCGCAGGTTTGAAACAGATGACGATCTCGGTGTCGCGCACGCTCATGCGCTTGCCGGTACGCAGGTAGAACGGCACGCCGACCCAACGCCAGTTGTCGATCATGACCTTTAGGGCCACATAGGTTTCGGTGTTGCTGTCAGGCGCGACCCTGTCTTCCTGGCGATAGCCCGGCAGGGATTTGCCATCGACGTCCCCTGCGGTGTACTGACCCCGCACCGAATTGGCCCGGGCCTCTTCGACCGACCAGGGACGAATCGCGCCGACCACCTTGGCCTTCTCGCCACGGACCGCGTCGGCGCCAAATGCAGCCGGTGGTTCCATGGCCACCATCGCCAGCAACTGGAACAGGTGATTGGGCACCATGTCCCGCAGGGCGCCGGTGTTTTCGTAGAAACTGCCACGGGTTTCGACGCCGACGGTTTCGGCGGCGGTGATTTGCACGTGGTCGATGTAATGGTTGTTCCAGAAGGCTTCGAACAGGCTGTTGGAAAACCGGCTGATCAGGATGTTCTGCACGGTCTCCTTGCCCAGGTAGTGATCGATCCGGTAGATCTGCTTTTCCGACATGACCTTGAGCAAGCAGGCGTTCAAGGCTTCGGCCGTCGGCAGATCGGAACCGAAGGGCTTTTCGATCACCACCCTCCTGAATGCTTCCGGGCTTTCTTCGAGCAGACCGGATGCGCCGAGTCGGCGCACCACTTCACTGAAAAAACGTGGCGCGGTGGCCAGGTAGAACACCGCGTTGCCAGTGCCGCTGTCGGCGATTTTTGCCGCCAGCGCTTGATAGGTGCTGTCGTCCAGGAAATCGCCCTGGACGTAGCTGATACCTTTGGCGAGTCGGGCCCACAAGTCCGGATCAAGGGACTGATCGCCCTTGCCGACCTTGCCGGCCACCTCGCTGCGAATGAAGTCTTCGAGCTTCTTGGCGAAGCCTTCATCGCTGATGGCGTTGTGGTCAACGCCGACGATCCGCAGGCCATCCCCAAGTAAACCGTCGCGCTTGAGGTTGTACAGCGCCGGCATCAGCAGGCGCTTGACCAGATCACCGTGGGCGCCGAACAGGAACAGCGTGGTAGGTGGCGCGGGTTCAGTCTTGGATTTCCTGCGGATCCCGTGGGTCATTTTTTCGCAGTCTCCACATGGCCACCGAAGCCGAAGCGCTGGGCCGAGAGGATCTTGTCACCAAAGGTGCCTTGCCCACGGGATCGGTAGCGCGAGAACAGAGCGGTCGTCAGCACGGTTGCCGGCACTGCTTGCTCCATGGCTGCTTCGACAGTCCAGCGACCCTCTCCGCTGTCCGCCACGGAACCGGAGTAACCGTCGAGTTTCGGATCGCTGGCCAGGGCGTCGGCAGTCAAGTCCAGCAGCCAGGACGACACCACGCTGCCACGACGCCAGACTTCGGCAATGTCGGCGACGTTCAGGTCGAAACGTTGATCTTCCGGCAGCAGGGTGCTGGATTTGGTCTTGAGGATGTCGAAACCTTCGGCGAAGGCCTGCATCATGCCGTATTCGATGCCGTTGTGAATCATCTTGACGAAATGCCCGGCGCCGGCGGGACCTGCGTGGATGTAACCGCGCTCGGCACGGTCGTCATCGGATTTGCGGTCCTTGGTGCGCGGGATATCGCCCATGCCCGGAGCGAGGCTTTCGAACAGCGGATCAAGACGCTTCACGGTTTCGGTATCGCCGCCGATCATCATGCAATAACCGCGCTCCAGGCCCCAGACGCCGCCGGAGGTGCCGACGTCGATGTAGTGCAGGCCTTTTTCCGAGAGGGTCTTGGCCCGGCGGATGTCGTCCTTATAGAAGGTGTTGCCACCGTCGATAATGGTATCGCCGGCTTCGAGCAAGGTGCTCAGGGTGTCGATGGTGTCTTCGGTCGGTGCGCCTGCCGGCAGCATGACCCACACCGCTCGTGGTTTGGCCAGGCCAGCAACCAGGGCCGGCAGATCGGCGACGCCGGTGGCGCCCTCTGCGCTCAAGGTATCGACGAAGGCGGTATTGCGGTCGTACACAACGGTGGTATGTCCGTTGAGCATCAGGCGCCGCGCAATATTGCCGCCCATGCGGCCCAGTCCAATAATCCCGAGTTGCATGTGCTGATGCTCCCTACTACAAATAAAAGTGTGTCAAAGGTTATAGCCCACCGCGACTCATGAGGTTAGTCCAGAGCGTTGGCGTGAAGTTTCCGGGCATTGTGCCCGATCCTGATGGATAACGTCGGGAATCGTGCCGAAGACACAACGACCATGAAAAATAAAAAAGTTCCCTTTGGGGGCAAAAGAAATCAAAATTGGCGCCGATAGTAGTTCAGCCACCGATTTCGGCGGCCAACTACAGTTGAGACACGCCATTTGCGAGGTGAGCAATGGGCACAGTACACACCGCACTGCCAGCACAAACCCTTTACGTCACTATCCGTCGCGAAGAATTGCGTCAGTTGAAAGACGAGCGCGACCAGTTGAAACAGGAGCTGGCGCAACTGCGCTTGCTGATCCAGGGCCAACAGCCCTTGCCACTGCCCCAGCGGGCACCTCACGCCTGAACTTCCCGCCCAAACCGGAAGCAGCCTTGCACTGCTTCCGACACGCCATATCCCCTTTACTCCCGGCAACTCACGAAGTTTTCACATTCGCTTGTTGATACTCCGGCGCATTGTGCGCCGCCTGGACTGCGCGCGGCCGCCGTTTTTTTTTTCGGCGCCTGCGTGGCCTGGCGGTGCGACTGACTACTGGCTGGAGCGTTGAATGACTTGGTTTAAACGCAGCGATTCGTCTGCGAAAGGTTTCGATTGGGCAGGATTTCTCTGGTTGTTCCTGTTCTTCTGGTATTTTTCCGGCATCACCCAACTGCTGATCCAACTGACCGGCACCTCCGGTTTCACCGGTTTTCGCCAGGCGTTCGTGATGAGCGCCATCTGGCTGGCGCCGATGCTGTTGTTCCCCCGCCAAACCCGAGTGATGGCCGCGGTCATCGGCGTGGTGCTGTGGGCGTGCTCGATGGCCAGCCTCGGTTACTTCTTCATCTATCAGCAGGAATTCTCGCAAAGCGTCATCTTCATCATGTTCGAGTCGAACGTGTCCGAAGCCGGCGAATACATGACCCAGTATTTTGCCTGGTGGATGGTTCCGGCCTTCCTTGCGCACACCGCGGTCGGCTATTTCCTGTGGACACGCGTGCGCCCGGTGTACTTGCCTCGTACCAAGGCACTGGTGGCGGCCACCGCCATCGTGGTCGGCGTGGTCGGGTATCCGCTGGTCAAGCACACCCTTCGTACCGGCAGCTTCACCGAAGGCTTCGAGAAATTCGAAACCCGCATCGAGCCAGCGGTGCCATGGCAGATGGCCGTGGCTTATCACCGCTACCTCGATACCCTGGCCAACATGCAGCAGATGCTGCACAGCGCGAGCAAGGCTGCGCCCCTGCACAACTTCAAGGATGCGACGGCCGACCAGCCCGCCACCCTGGTGCTGGTGATTGGCGAGTCCACCAACCGGCAGCGCATGAGCCTGTACGGCTACCCTCGGCCAACCACCCCGGAACTGGACAAGCTAAAGGATCAACTGGCGGTCTTCGATAACGTCATCACGCCGCGCCCCTACACCATCGAGGCGCTGCAACAGGTGCTGACCTTCGCCGACGAAGAAAACCCTGAGGCGTACCTGTCCACGCCGTCCCTGGTGGCCATGATGAAACAGGCCGGCTACAAGACGTTCTGGATCACCAACCAGCAGACCATGACCAAGCGCAACACCATGCTCACGACCTTCTCCGAGCAGGCCGACGAACAGGTGTACCTCAACAACAACCGCAACCAGAATGCCGCCCAGTACGATGGCGACGTAATCGAGCCGTTCAACAAGGCCCTGGCCGACGCGGCACCGCGCAAGCTGATCGTGGTGCATCTGCTGGGCACGCACATGAGCTACCAGTACCGCTACCCTGCGACCTTCGACAGGTTCAAGGACCGCAACGGCGTTCCGGCGGGTGTACGTGACGATCAGCTGCCAACGTACAACAGCTATGACAACGCGGTGCTGTACAACGACTTCGTGGTGTCGAGCCTGATCAAGGACTACGCCAAGTCTGACCCGAACGGCTTTTTGATGTACCTCTCCGATCACGGTGAAGACGTGTTCGACTCCCCTGGCCATGGCACCCTCGGGCGCAACGAGAGCAAACCGACGGCGCCGATGTACACCATCCCGCTCATCGCGTGGGCCTCGCCAAAATGGCGCGAAACCCACGACTGGAACTTTGCCGATGACGTTGACCGTCCATACAGCAGCTCGCACCTGATCCATACCTGGGCAGACCTGGCAGGCCTGAGCTTCGATGAACTCGATCGCAGCAAGAGTGTGGTCAGTGACAGCTTCAAGGCACGGCCATTGCTGATCGGCAACCCTTACGAGCGGCAACAGCGGCCGTTGATCGATTTCAGCCTGATCAAGCCCAAGGCGGCAGTTGCGCCGCAAGTCGTGCAAAAATAACCCTTTCAACGTCATTCAAACCTGTGGGAGCAAGCCCGCTCCCACAGTTGTTTTGTGTTGCAGAAACACCTCCAAAATAATAATTATTCTCGTTTACCCCTAAATCCCTCCCCCCTCCTTCGTCTTTGCATAAACGGATTTTTCCCTCGACGACAAGGAGTCGGCCGCGATGTTCGCGCCTATCACCCGTTCCATGACTTTTACCCTTGGCCTGTGCGGTGCCGCACTGAGCCCGGATCTGCTGGCTGAAACCGAGCCCGAAAGCGCCCCGCTGGCGCCAATCCTCATGCTCGGCGCCACCAATGTCACCGCCCAGAGCCTGGGCAGCACCACCGAAAACACCGAGTCGTACACCACCGGTGCCATGAGCACCGCCACCCGCCTGAACCTGACGATCAAGGACACGCCGCAATCGGTTTCCGTGGTCACACGCCAGCAAATGGACGATTTCAAACTCGGCAGCCTTTCCCAAGCCATGAGCCAGACCACAGGCGTGGTGGTCCAGCACAACGACTCGGACCGGGTCAGCTATTCCTCGCGTGGCTACACCATCAACAATTTCCAGATCGATGGCATGTTGAATACCTTCAGCTACATGAAGTCCGATTCCGACACCATCATCTACGACCACATCGAAGTGGTACGCGGTGCAACGGGCCTGACCACCGGCGCGGGCGATCCTTCGGCCACCATCAATATGGTGCGCAAACGCCCCACGTCGCAGTGGGAAGCCAAGAGCGGTGTCAGCGGCGGCAGTTACGACGATTACTACAGCTACCTGGACGTCGGTGGCCCGCTGGCGTTCGACGGACGCCTGCGCGGTCGTGGGGTGGTGGCTTACCGCGACAGCGATTCGTACCGGGACAAATACCAGCAGCAACGGGAAGTCGGCTACGGGGTGCTCGAGGCCGAGCTGACCGACGACACCCTGCTGGCGGTGGGTTACGACTATCAGAACAAGCACGTGCAAGGCACGTCCTGGGGCACGGTGCCGTACTGGAACGCCGACGGCAGCAAGGCCAACCTTGGGCGCTCGACCAACATGGCCACGTCCTGGAGTTCCTGGCCGCTCAAGGACAAGACCGCGTTCGCCAACCTCGATCACCAGCTCGGCGGCGGGTGGCAGTTCAAGGCCGCCTACACCCACCGTGAAAGTGACACCGACGGCAAGATCTACTACGCAGGTGGCGGCTTCCCCGAGGCGGACCGCAGCGGCATGGTCGCCAACGTCAGCCACATGATCGGCACGCAAAAAATGAAAGCCTATGACTTCAATGTCTCTGGCCCCTACGCGCTGCTGGGTCTCGAACACGAATTGATGGTGGGTTATGGCGAGGCCGAGCGCCGCGAGGATTCGCCTTACACGGTGGATGGCCCGAGGGCTGCAGATTATGAAAATGTCCCTGACTGGAAATACATGGGCAATATCGGCAAATTCCCCGACACCGTTACCAGCCTGACCGGCTCGAAAGACTATACCCGGCAGAAAGCCGGCTACCTGGCCACGCGCCTGAACCTCACCGATGAACTGCACGCTGTCCTCGGCAGCCGCTATGGGAGCTGGAAAACTTCGACCACCACCAACAGCTACGACGCCAACCTGAAACTGAGCGGCATCGATCACAGCAGCCAGCAACAAAACGACATGTGGACGCCCTACGCCGGACTGCTTTACGACCTGACCCCGGAGTACACCGTTTACGTCAGCTATACCGACATTTTCAAACCGCAGACCAACCGCGACAGCAATCGCAAATATCTCGAGCCGGTGGTGGGCAGCAATTATGAACTGGGCCTCAAGGGCAGCCTGCTGGAAGAGCGCTTGAACCTGGCCACCGCGCTGTTCTGGAGCAAGCAGGACAACGTTGCGCAACTGGATGACTCGGTGCCACCGGACCCGGTCACCGGCGAGGAGTTCTACAAATCCAGCGGTAAAGGCAACAAGGTGCAAGGCTTCGAAGCCGAGCTGTCAGGCGAAGTCATGGAGGGCTGGAACATGACCGCAGGTTACACCTACACCCATTCGGTCGACGGTGAAAACCAACGGATCAACACGGTTCAACCGTTGAACATGTTCCGCTACTCCACGGCCTGGCACCTGCCCGGTGAGTGGCAGGCGCTGACCGTAGGGGCTGCGGTGAACTGGCAGAGCGACATTTACCGCGGCGCCAATCGCCCGGTCGGGCGCCGTGCCGATGGCAGCGTGATCACCGAACGGACGGACATCGGCCAGGAGGCCTACACCGTGGTCAACCTGATGTCGCGCTACGAATTCGACCGGCACCTGTCGGCCTCGTTGAACGTCAACAACCTGTTCGACAAGAAGTACTACGACAACGTCGGTTTCTACAACGGCGTGTATTGGGGTGACCCGCGCACGGTGACCCTGAGCCTCGACTGGAAGCTCTAGGCGATGTTAATTCCCATTTAACGGAATCGGCGGATAATGAGCGCTCGACTTTGATTCATTGACTCATGGACGAAAGGCATCCGACATCTGTAAGTGGGAGGCACACCATGAAAAGATCTACCTTGATCCTCGCGGTCCTGATGACACTGGGCTCTACCAGCGCCTTTGCCGAAGGCGGGGCTGAACGCATGCGCTACTACTACGCAACCTTGCACTACAACCAGCAAGTGGCACTGGGCAACATCACGCCAGAGCAGGCGAAAGAGCTGCGGGTGCCCGACGATCAAACCGCGCAAATGACCGAATCCTACCGGCCGAAATGATTGCTACACCTCTGACCGTTTGCTCTTCGGTCAGAGACTTCTGTTGGGCGTCCTGATGGACGCCCTTTTTTGCCTGGATTAAAGGGGGCTGATCCAGAACATCATGCGCCCATGTGCCGGATCGAACTCGCCCGGCTCGCCGCCGACAAAGGCCAGCACGCTGAACGCATGGGGGCGCTTGGCCAACTCACCCGGGGCTCGGACCGCGTTCGGACGATCTTTTGATCTTAATGCCCCCAGATCAACGCTTCAGTCCATCCCAGCTCGGCAAAATCCTCAGACCGCAGGTGCGACTCACCCGCGCAGAAGAATTCGTCGAGCTGCGGCGGCTTCACCGAAGTTCCACTGAGCATCGCGTGGACCTGCCCGCGATGATGAATCTGATGCTCGAAAAGATGCGACAGCAGGCGCAAGCGGCTGTCGTATTGCGGCGTGTCCCGGGCGATGGTCACGATCTTGCCCAGGTCGGCGTCGCGCATTTGCTCGCAGTAGGCAATCAGGCGACGGTCGACTTGCGCCTGTTCTCGCTTGAGGTCGACGGCTTGGGTATACGGCTCGTCGTCCTTGAAGAACACGTAGCAATCAGGATGGGGATCATCGCCGCGCAACTCGCGCTCAAGGGCATCCACGTAGAACCAGTCGCAGGTCAGGATGTGGTTGAGGGTCGCGCTCAGACTCGCAAAGAAGCTGATCCGGGACGCCGCCAGCTGCTCCTGGCTCAACTGGCACCAGGCCTTGGCCAGCCGGTGATTGGCCCAGGCATTCTGATAGGCCATGGTCAACAAATGGTGTGACAGGGGTTGATTCATGTTCACGCCTCCTGGATGTCAGGCCTCGGCAAAACGTTGCAGCTGCATTTCCTGCAGGCGGCTGAGGGTTCGGCGAAACGGAAATTCCAGGTAACCCTCAGTGTAAAGCGAGCCCATGGGCACCTGCGCTTCGAGGTACAGCGGCACCTTGCGGTCGTAACACTCGTCCACCAGCGCGATAAATCGCCGTACACCGTCATCGTGCACCGACAATTGCGGCAGTTCGCGGTCGCCTGCCACCACGCGCTCGACCCCGTCCTCAGTGCCCCGGGCAATGCGCCCTGCCCGCTTTTGCGCGCTGAGGTTGGGCACGTCACCTAGAAGAATAGCGCTGAAGGTGTCGCACAGGGTCATGAAATCCATCGCGGCAAAGGGCTGTTCGCAGAGGTCGGCATAACGGCACCAGAGCACGCTCTGGCTGGCCTGCACCACCTCGAGCGAACGATAGCCGACCTTGATCGGCGCACTGCAAACCGCTTGGCCCAGGGTCAGTACCTTGAATACGTCAGCCAGTGCACTGGGCTGACCGGGCGCCGCCACCCAGTAACGCTGCAAGCCCTGGCCCGGGTGCAGGCGATGGTCTTCGCCGCCGTCCACCGCGATCACCTGCATGTGCTGTTTGATCGCGGCAATGGCCGGCATGAAGCGGTCGCGGTTGAAACCGTCGGCGTACAGCTGGTCCGGTGGCAGGTTGGAGGTGCAGACCACCACCACGCCCTGCTCGAACATCACCTGGAACAGGCGCCCGAGGATGATCGCGTCGCCGATGTCATTGACGAACAGCTCGTCAAAGCACAGCACCCGCACTTCTTCGCTCAGTTCCCGGGCCAAGGCTTTCAAGGGATCGGCGGTACCGGTCAGCTGGAATGAACGCTGGTGCACCCACCCCATGAAATGATGAAAGTGCTGACGCCGGGCCGGCACCCGCAGGTGTTGGTAGAACTGGTCCATCAACCAGGTCTTGCCGCGCCCGACCGGGCCCCAGAGGTACACGCCCATGATCGGCTTACGGCCTTCATGCAGCGTTTCATGGCATTTCTGCAGGGCCCAGACAGCGTGTTCCTGGGCTTCGTCCTGGACGAAACCCTTCTGTTCGATCGCGTACTGCCAGGCACCGAGGGGAGAGTCGACATTCATGCGTGGCAGTATGCCACTCGTCGACAACATCATCGATGAAATTTAACGCCGCTTGTGCACTTGTCGGGCACGGAAAAAACGTCTTGACGGCAAATATTATTGTCATCATATTTAATAGATTATACACAACATTTATATTCACTCAGACGGTTCCTCAGGAGTCTCCTCGATGCATTACAAAGTTTTCGGCCGTAAAACCGGCTTGCGGGTTTCCGAACTGGCGTTGGGTGCCGGCAACTTTGGCACCGGCTGGGGTCATGGTGCCGAGCGCGATGAAGCCAAGCGCATTTTCGATGGTTACCTTGCCGCTGGCGGAAATTTTATCGACACCGCCAACGGCTACCAGGCCGGCCAGTCGGAAGCCATGCTGGGCGAATTCATCGCCGCCGAACGCGACCATCTGGTCATCGCCAGTAAATACACGCTGGGCACGACGCCGGACGCCGGCATTTCCCACACCGGCAACAACCGCAAGAACATGGTTCGCGCCGTGGAAGAGAGCTTGAAGCGGCTGAAAACCGATCATCTGGATCTGTTCTGGGCACACATGAGCGACGGCGTGACGCCGATGGAAGAGATCCTGCGTGGTTTTGACGATCTGGTCCGCGCCGGCAAGATCCATTACGCCGGGCTGTCAAACTTTCCGGCGTGGCGCATCGCCCGCGCCGACCTGCTGGCCGAGGTGCGCGGTTTTGCCCCGATCGCGGCGATCCAGGTTGAATACAGCCTGGCTGAACGCACTGCCGAACGCGAACAACTGCCCATGGCTGAAGCCCTGGGCCTTGCCGCGACCCTATGGTCGCCGCTGGGTGGAGGCTTCCTCACCGGCAAATACCGCACCGGCGCTGGCGACAACCGCGCCAGCAAACTGGGGATGTTGGTTCACTCGGAAAAAAGCGCCCGCGAAACCGCCCTGCTCGACACCCTGCTGGCCGTCGCCGAAGAGCTGGGCGCGAGCCCGACCCATGTGGCCATTGCCTGGCTGCACGCACAAGCCAAGCGCTCCATCACCACGCTGATTCCGATCCTCGGCTCACGTACCCGCGAACAACTGGATGCAACCCTGGGGGCGTTGAACGTGGAACTGGATGCCGGGCAGTTGGCGCGGCTCGATGACGTCAGCGATGTGCCCAAGGGCGTGCCCCATGAATCCATCGCCGGGTCGTTTGCGCGATTCAGCGGGGGTGTAACCCTGGAACTGCCGAAAATCCCGGTGGCCTGACCCCAATTATTGTAGGAGCCAGGCTTGCCGGCGAAGGGAACGCCTCGGTCCGGCAGTAGCACCGAGGTGTCCGGTTCGCGGGCAAGCCTCGCTCCTGCAAAGGTTGTGTGTTCGTGTGTTATCGGTCGACCTTATGTTTCGCCGCATACAGGCACAGCATTTCCATCGCCAGCGTCGCCGCCGCCAATGAGGTGATGTCGGCATTGTCGTAGGCCGGCGCCACTTCCACCACATCCATGCCCACCAGGTTGATCCCGCGCAAGCCGCCGAGGATTTCCAGCGCCTGCACCGTACTCAAGCCACCGCACACCGGGGTGCCGGTGCCCGGTGCGAACGCCGGGTCGAGGCAGTCGATGTCGAACGTCAGGTACACCGGGTTATCACCAACCCTGGCGCGAATGGCTTCGACGATCGCATCGACGCCACGCCGATGCACCTGTCGCGCATCCAGCACCTGGAAGCCCTGGTGATCGTCGTTGGTGGTGCGCAAGCCGATCTGCACCGAGCGCGACGGATCGACCAGCCCCTCTTTGGCCGCATGCCAGAACATGGTGCCGTGGTCGATGCGCTTGCCCTCTTCGTCCGGCCAGGTGTCGCTGTGGGCGTCGAAGTGAATCAGTGACAGCGCACCATGCTTGCGCGCATGGGCCTTGAGCAGCGGATAGGTGATGAAGTGATCGCCGCCGAAGGTCAGCATCGCGCTGCCCGCACCGAGGATGTGCTCGGCGTGAGCTTCGATTCGTTCGGGTGTCGACTGCGGCGAACCGTAGTCGAAGTCGCAATCGCCGAAATCGACCACTGCCAGGTGATCGAAAGGGTCGAAGGTCCACGGCCAGTGGCGCTCCCAGGCAATCCCGGTGGACGCGGCGCGAATCCCCCGTGGTCCGAAGCGGGCGCCGGGGCGGTTGCTGGTCGCGGTGTCGAACGGCACGCCGCTGACCGCTACGTCGACACCGCGCAAGTCGCGGCTGTAGCGTCGACGCATGAAACTGGTAATGCCGGCGTAGGTGCTTTCGGCGGCGGTTCCATAAAGGCTGTCACGGGTGATGGCCTGATCGTTCTGCATGGGGACGTCCATTGAAGGATCCTTGTTATTGGCGGCTACGGAAAGTGGTCCACACCCGGGTACGCTGGCGCATGTCCTTGAGGCTCATGCTGCGGTCGGCGTACAGGCGCTGACGAATGTCGGCGGGTGGATAGATGTCCGGATCGCTGCGCACCGCCTGGTCGACCAGCGGCGTCGCGGCCTGGTTGGCGGTGGCGAAGAACAGCGTGTTGGTCAGCGCGGCGACGGACTCGGGGCGCAACATGAATTCGATGAACTGGCGCGCGGCTTCGGGGTGCGGCGCGTCCTTGGGGATCGCCAGGTTGTCCTGCCACACCAGCGTGCCTTCCTTGGGAATCCGGTAGGCGATCTCATAGGGTTTGTTGGCCTTGCGTGCCTGATCGGCGGCCATGCTGGCGTCGCCGTTGTAAGCCAGGGCCAGGCAGACGCTGCCATTGGCCAGGTCGTTGATCTGCCGGCCGCTGGCGACGTACAGCACCGAAGGCTGTAGTTGATGCAGCAGCGCTTGCGCCACGTCGAGGTCCTTCTTGTCGGTGCTGTAGGGATCCTTGCCCAGGTAATGCAACGCCAGGCCGATCACCTCCTGGGGGGAGTCGATGATCGCAATGCCGCAGTCCTTGAGCTTGCTGGCGTATTCGGGTTTGAACAGCAGGTCGAGGGTGTTGAGCGGCACGTTCGGCAGGCGTTTTTGCAGCGCCTGGACATTCATCCCCAAGCCCAGGGTGCCCCAGGTATAAGGCACGCCGTATTGGTTGTCGGGATCGACCGCGGCGAGTTTCTCCAGCAAGTCCGGATCAAGGTTGGCGTAGCCCTTCAAGCCTTCGTGGGCAATGGCTTGCAATGCACCGGCCGCCAGGCTACGGGCCAGGACGCTGGACGACGGCACCACGACGTCATAGCCACTGCCGCCGGTGAGCAATTTGGTTTCCAGTACTTCCGGCGCATCGAAAGTGTCGTAGCGCACGTGAATGCCGGTTTCCTGTTCGAAGCGCTGCAAGGTTTCGGGCGCGATGTAATCGGCCCAGCTGTAGAGGTTGACGACTTTGTCCTCGGCCTGGGCCGCGGCGGCCATGGCGAGGAACAGCGTTGGGACACAATACTTGAGCACGGGAGCCATGACGCACACCTGACATGAGGAAGTGGTTGCAGGATGCGTCGTCGGTTACATTGGTAAAATATAAAGATTGTTAACCTGACATTATCCCGGAGTAATGCTTGATGCTCGGTCAACTGCATGACCTGGACCTGCAATTGCTGCGCCTGTTCGTCAGCGTCGTCGAGTGCGGTGGCTTCAGCGCTGCCCAGGGTCAACTGGGCCTGAGCCAGTCGAGCATCAGCCAGCAAATGGCCAAGCTGGAGACCCGCCTCGGCTATCGCTTGTGCAGCCGTGGCAAGGGCGGCTTTCGGATCACGCCCAAAGGCGAACAACTGCTCAGCGCGACACGCAGCCTGTTCCAGTCCATCGAAGCGTTCCGTCATCAATCCAACGGCGTGGCCGGGCGCTTGATCGGCGAAGTGCGCCTGGGCTTGTCCGAAGCGCTGGCCCCGTCGGTGCTGCAGCGGGTGGCCGAAGCGATCCGGCGCTTTCGCGAGCGTGACGAGTCGGTACGCATCGAGTTGGTGAGCGCCATGCCGGGCGACATGGAACGTTTGCTGCTGCAGCAACGGCTGGACCTGGCCATCGGCTATTTCTCGCAGATCCAGAGTGCGTTTGACTACCGCCAGCTGTTTACTGAAACCCAGCACCTGTACTGCGCCGTTGGCCATCCGCTGTTCACCGATGAGGCGCCGGATGACCAGGCACTCCAGGCCTGCGACCGGGTCGATCACCCCTACCGCTTCCTGCACAGCGACGAGCCGTTTCAAGGAAAGGTCTGCTCGGCGCGCTCGGAACAGGTCGAAGGCACCCTCGCCTTTATCCTGTCCGGCAAGCATGTGGGGTATTTGCCCAGTCACTTTGCCCGCGGTTGGGAAGACAAGGGTTTGCTGCGGCCGGTGCGCCGCGATGACTTGAGTTTCGAGGTGGCATTTCACCTTGCTCGACATCGCGCCCAAGTGCCGGGGGATGCGCAGAAGGCGTTTGAAGAGGATTTGCTCGCGGCGTTTGCCTAAACCCCTGTGGTGAGGGGTTTAGGCAAACCCGAGTTTCTGTTTCAAAGTCTTTCTGGCATCCTGCGCCTCCTTTTTCTGACCCGGCCCCGCCTTCCGGCACACAAACCACCATGACTTCCCCTGAAAAAAACCCGCGCCACAGCGACCTGCTCTACGGCCTCGACGACCGCCCGCACCTCACCGCCACTGTGTTCGCCGCCCTGCAACACGTGCTCGCCAGCTTCGTCGGGATCATTACCCCGACGCTGATCATGGGCAGTGCCCTGGGTTTGCAAAGCGAAATCCCCTACCTGATCAGCATGGCGCTGTTCGTCTCAGGCCTGGGCACCTTCGTCCAGGCGCGGCGCTTCGGTCCGGTGGGCTCGGGCCTGTTGTGCCTGCAAGGCACCAGTTTCTCGTTCATCAGCGTCATCCTCAGTGCCGGTTTCATGGTCAAGGCCCGGGGCGGCGGTACCGATGAAATCCTCGCGACCATCTTCGGCGTGTGTTTCTTTGCTGCCTTCATCGAAGTGGTCTTGAGCCAGTTCATCGGCAAGCTGCGGATGCTGATCACCCCGGTGGTGACCGGCACCATCATCACCCTGATGGGCCTGTCATTGATCAAGGTCGCCATGACCGACATCGCCGGCGGCTTCGGCGCCCCCGACCTCGGCGCGGCCAGTCACCTGGGGCTGGCGGCCCTGGTACTCGGCACCATCGTGGTGTTGAACCGGGTCGACGTGCCATTCCTGCGTCTGGGCGCGATTGTCATCGGTCTGACCCTCGGCTACGCCGTCGCCTGGCTTCTTGGCCACGTCGATTTCGCCAGCCTGCCGGCCGTGCCGCTGATGAGCGTGCCGGTACCGTTCAAGTACGGCTTTGCCTTCGACTGGGTGGCGTTCGTCCCGGTGGCGGTGATTTTCCTGGTGTCGCCGCTGGAAGCGGCCGGTGACCTGACCGCCAACTCGATGATTTCCCGGCAACCGGTCAAGGGCCCGGTCTACATTCGAAGGATCAAGTCCGGTCTGTTGGCCGATGGCCTCAACTCGGCCATGGCCGCGGTGTTCAACAGCATGCCGATGGTGACCTTTGCCCAGAACAACGGGGTGATTCAACTGACCGGCGTGGCCAGTCGTTATGTGGCATTTTTCATTGCCGGTTTGCTGGTATTGCTGGGGTTGTTCCCGATGATCGGCGCCGTGCTGCAGCTGATGCCCAAACCGGTGCTCGGCGGTGCGGAGCTGGTGATGTTCGGCACCGTCGCCGTGGCCGGGATCAAGATCCTCGCCGAGGCCGGATTGCATCGGCGCAACATGCTGATCGTGGCGATCTCCATCGGCATGGGCCTGGGGGTGGCGGCTGTGCCGGAGGTGTTGCGCGAGTTGCCAAAAGCGCTGCACAACATCTTCGAATCGCCGATTACCGTCGGCGCGTTGTGCGCTATCGTGCTCAATATCTTCCTGCCCGAGGAATTCATCGAGCTGGAAGAAGACGATTTCGATCCGGAAGCCTCGATCCTCCAGGTTATGGAGAACCCCGATGTGCCGGCCAAGGCTGAACCCACCCTGCCTGCGGTTGTCGCACCGTTGAACCGCTAGACAGGCTCAAGGCCGAGCGATCTGGTTATGTGTTGAACCGGACGCCGGGCTTGGCGCGTTCATCCACGCTCAACTCGAATACGTCGGGACGCGCGTAATGGCCGACGACGTCGTAGTCGTAGCGCGCGCGGATCAGGTCGT
The DNA here is from genome assembly GCF_044744285.1 of Pseudomonas sp. NPDC087336. Classification (NCBI taxonomy): domain Bacteria; kingdom Pseudomonadati; phylum Pseudomonadota; class Gammaproteobacteria; order Pseudomonadales; family Pseudomonadaceae; genus Pseudomonas; species Pseudomonas sp. NPDC087336. The sequence goes on from NZ_JBIUYA010000024.1 coordinate 50,917, forward strand.
CGGTGTCGATTTCAGCAGTGAGCAGTCCGCGTTCGCCGCGTAGCGGTCCGGCCAGCACGTCACCCATCGGCCCGACGATCACACTGCCGCCGGCAATCAGCGGCCGATCCGACGGCCAGTTGGCGATCTCCATGCCCAGGGCTTGCGGCGAGTCCTGGACCTGACAGGCGCTGACCACAAAGCAACGCCCTTCATGGGCGATGTGGCGCATGCTCACCTGCCACATCTCCCGCTCGTCCACCGTTGGCGCGCACCACACCTCCACGCCTTTGGCGTACATCGCCGTGCGCAGCAGCGGCATCATGTTTTCCCAGCACACCACCGCGCCGATCCGTCCGACCTGGCTGTCGATCACCGGTAAGGTCGAGCCATCGCCCTTGCCCCAGATCAGCCGTTCGGTGCCCGTGGGCATCAGTTTTCGATGTTTGGCGACCAGTCCAGCCTGCGGATCGAAATACAACGCGGTGCAATACAAGGTGCTGCCGGCACGCTCGATCACACCGATCACCAGGTTTGCGCCGGTACGCGCCGACAGCCCGGCCAGCGCTTCGGTTTCCGCGCCCGGCACATCGATGGCGTTGGCGAAATAACGGGCAAAGGCTTCTCGACCTTCCGGCAGTCGATAACCCAGTTGCGTGCCGAACCCCTCGCCTTTCGGGTAACCACCGAGCAACGCTTCGGGCATGACCACCAGCGCCGCGCTGGCTTCAAGGATGGCGTTTTCGTACGAGAGGATCTGCTCCAGGGTCTGAGCCTTGCCACCGGGTATTGCGCCGATTTGCAGTGCGGCAACGATTGACTTGGGCATTGCGGTAACTCCATTCGAATCGGGTGTTGCTCATTCTCAGGCCTTACCGGATCATGAATAAACACCCATTCACTGCAAAATGATATGAACCTAATGAATATCGCCACCGTCGACCTCAACCTGCTCAAAGTCTTCGAAGCCTTGCACGAGGAATCTAGCGCCAGCCGCGCGGCGTTGCGCCTGGGCGTGACGCAGTCGGCGGTGAGCGCGGCATTGCGCCGGCTGCGCGAGGTGTATGGGGATCAGTTGTTTGTGCGCACCGGCCGAGGACTGGCGCCGACGCTCAGGGCCAATCAGTTGAAACCGGTGGTCAGCGACGCGCTGAACAAATGCCGGCAAAGCCTGGCGATGGTCGATCCGGCCGCCCATCACTACGAAGGCCGCTCGGTCACGGTGGGCATGTCGGATGATTTCGAAATCGCCTACGGTCGCCGCTTGATCGAAGAAATCGCCCGTTACGCGCCAAAGTTGCGGCTGATCTTCCGCCAGACCCACAGCCAGATCGTCGCCCAGGCGTTGATGGAACGCAGCATCGACCTGGCAATCACAGCCGGTGGCTTCGCGGAACGCTTGCTCAGTCGTCAGGTTTTGGGGGAAGGCGATTATCTGTGCCTGGTTGACCCGATGAGCCTGGCCGCGGGTCAGCAAACCATCGACCTTGAAGAGTTCGTTACCCGTGAACATATTCTGGTGTCATCGGGTGGTTTCATCGGGATCACCGACGAAGGATTGGCCGCGTTGGGCCTGAGCCGGCGGGTGTGCGCTTCGACCACGCATTTCGCGGCGTTGCCGCATCTGCTCAAGGGCAGCCAGGCGGTGGCGACTATTCCGGCCCATGCCGCCCGAAGCATCGCGGCGCTCAGCGGCCTGGCTCTGCTGCCCTGCCCTTTGGCCCTGCCGCGTTACCCGATCGAACTGGGCTGGCGCACCAGCACGCAACTCGATCCGGTGGTGTTGAAAGTGCGTGAGGCGATTGTCGCAAGCTTTTTGTAGGAGCCGGCTTGCCGGCGAAGGCGTCCTTGAGCATTGCGTGGGTCTTTCGGGTGCTTTCGCTGGCAAGCCAGCTCCTGCAAGGTGGTATGGCCAATATTGGATGCGACCCGGCTATTTGGCCGCCATCAATCGATTGACTTCACTTCGCACCATGTTCGAGAACTCCGGTGGCGACATGCCGTCCAGCTCGGCGCGGACCCACTCGGCCCATTTGCCCTTGCGCTTGGCACGCTCGCCGAACAGGCGCGCGGCTTCGCCCTTGGCCTTGCCCAGGTTGTTCTGCCAGAGTTCGAACAGACGGGATTTCTCGTCTTCCAGCGCTGCGCGCTCGGCAAGGGGTTTGTCGGCCAAATTGAAACTCATGGAAAATTACCTGCTGCGTAAATAGGCGACATCTTACACTGTAGGTAGAAATGTCCTGCGCTGGATTTTTCAACAGGATGGCGTCCGCACGCAAGATCACTGCAACTTTTTCCGTCGCGGCAGACTCCATTGTTCACTGTCCATTACCTGCAAGGAGTCACCCAATGGCCCGCAAAACCGCCGCACAAGCCGCCGAAGACCAAATCAAGGACCAGGCTTTCAGCGAACTTCAGTCATTGATTGAAGAGTCGGAAAAACTGCTCAAGAGCAGTGCGTCACTGGTCGGTGAAGAAGCGGACACACTTCGCGGACAAATTGCCCAGAAACTCCAGCAGGCACGGGACTCGGTCACCCGCGTACGCGCCCGGACCCTGCCGGCGGTGGAGGCCACTGAAACCTATATTGGCGGGCATCCATGGCAGACCGTGGCGATTTCCGCCGGGTTTGGGTTGGTTGTGGGTTTGTTGCTGGGCCGACGCTGAGCTTGCGAAAGCCCAATTGAAATACGGTCCCTGTAGGAGCGAGCTTGCTCGCGATGGTCGTTAACGAAGACGCGTGTCTACTGTTTAAACACGGCGCCTGGAAATCCATCGCGAGCAGGCTCGCTCTTCCAGTCAGAGCCCAGCCAACTCGCGCAAACTCGCCAGCGTATCCGCATCCAGCTGGATGCCTCCCGCGTCAGACTTCGCCCGCTGCTGATGCCGCCGATCCCCCGGCAACCGCTTGAGCCCCACGCCGTGCATCTGCCGCACCAGTTCCTGGCTGCGCTCGGCAAAGCCCTGTCCGGCCGCCTTGCTCGGATCGATCACGATCAACAGTTGGCCGGTCCACGGTGTCTTGGCCCCTGGGTGATTCTTCCAGTCGAACTCGAACGAGAAGTTGCCGCCGGTCAACGCCGCCGCCAGCAACTCCACCATCATCGACAGCGCCGAACCTTTATGCCCGCCAAACGGCAGCAAAGCACCGCCCTCCAGAATCGCTTTCGGGTCCTGGGTCGGCTGACCGAGGCCGTCAACGCCCATGCCCGGCGGCAAGCGTTCACCCTTGCGCGCGGCGATTTGCACATCGCCATGGGCAATCGCGCTGGTGGCCAGGTCGAAGACAATCGGCTCACCGCTCGCTCGCGGGGCGGCGAAGGCAATCGGGTTGGTGCCGAACAGCGGGCGATCGGCGCCGTGCGGCACCACGCAGGTCATGCTGTTGACCACGCTCAATGCCACCAGCCCTTCATAGGCGAACGGCTCGACGTCCGGCCACAACGCCGCGAAGTGATGGGAGTTACGAATCGCCAATACCGCAATGCCGGCACTGCGCGCCTTTTCCACCAGCAAGGCGCGGGCGGCGGCGAGCGCCGGTTGGGCGAAACCATTGCCGGCGTCGACCCGGACAAAACCCGAGGCCACGTCTTCGACCACAGGCACGGCCTGGCCATTGACCCAGCCGCTTTTCAGCGTCGACACGTAACCGGGAATGCGGAACACGCCATGGCTGTGGGCACCATCGCGTTCGGCACCGGCGCAGTTGAGGGCCAGTGTCCTGGCAACCTCGGTGGAGGTGCCGTGACGAACGAAAATGCGTTCGAGCAACAGCACCAGAGAATCAAAATCCAGGGTTGAGTTGGCCGAACTGACTGCCATTTCAGGCGAAGCGGTCATCTGAAGCTCCAGTTTTATTGTTAGAGGCGGGCAACAGGTCGATTAAGTGCTTTCTTAGCGGCTTCCTGTCAAGTCTCTCGCGCAAGCAATATGTACCGCACCCTGTCTTTACCCGGTCCCTACTGTCGCTCCTCGACCCAACGACCTGCGCTGAACACCGTCGCAGCCCATCGAGGAAACACCATGACGACAACTGCACTGCCGTATTTTTTTGACGAAGCCTTGTCTGCGTCCACTGCCACGCAACTCGGCGAACGGGAAACCGCGCTGGGCTTGACCCTGGACGATCTGGACTGGCTGAACACGGTTTATCTACCGACCCAGGCAGCCCGCAAAGCCCATGAAAAACCAATGCAGGCCTTTCAGCTGCTGTTGTCTTTGGCCGGTGAGACCGGCAATCCATTGGCCGGTGCCTTTGTGATGAGCCGGCCCAACGATGGCGAAGTCACGCTCTACACACCGTGGAAAGGCTTGAGCAAATTCGCGGGTATGGCCGAGCTCAAGAGCAAACTCAAGGAATGGTTGGCGCAGGCCACTGGAAAACGTGAACTGTTGCGGTTCCTCTCCATCGAACAACGCCTGACCTTGATCGTCGGTGAGCCCGTCGTCGGCGCGGTGTTTGCGCGCGTGATGGCTGACATCATCGATAAACAACGGCAAAACCTCAGCCATGCCTTGAGCCTTTACCGTGAAAGCGAAGGCACGCAGGACCCTCATGCCTTGCTCGACAATGCCCTGGACGTTCGGGGTTTGATCGACCAGCGCTTGCTGCTGCGGGACAGCGCAGGACGCTGGAGCACTCGCCCGGACCGACGCATGAGCGCGCGACCGGCCACGGTGCGCGCCGAGTCGGCCAAAACGGAGCTGTCCTTGCTGGGCTCGGTCGAACAGGCGCTCGACCAACGCCTGGAAAAACACCCGGCCATTCCCACGACAGCCCGCACATTCTCCGAGGCGCAAAACCTCGTCAGTTCATCGTTGGCGGATTTGCAGTCAAGTTTTACCCATACCCTGGCAACGGCACTGCGCAGTGAATTGAAGCTTCGCGCCGTCTCGCGCACCTTGGGCGCGACGGAACAGGCGATCATAAAGACCGTGCTCGATACGCCTACCGGAACAACGTCAAGGACGACGAGGATTACCTCACCGGCATCCGCTCATTACCGCGCACCGCCCACCATGAACTGGAACAACAACTCAAGGCAGACGGTTTCAACCTTGATCCGGACAAGGTCCAGGTCCAGATCACCAGCCCCTGGTCTGCGCCCCACAACCAAACCCTGACCGCGTTTGCGCTGGCGCATCTCAAGGACCTGGACACGGTTTCCCTCAAACTGACGTCGCTGGACACCACGGTCATTCCAGAGGACATGAACGAACGTTATGTCAAAGACCTGGTACACAACCTGAAACCGGGTGAGCATCAGCAGAAAATACTCAGTGCGGCCTTTGCTGACACCGCGGCAAACGCCGATTGCAGGCAGCGTTTTTACAGGCAACTGCCTTGGCAACTGATGCACCACGCCCACGTGGAAAAACTGCAGGGGCGCCTGAGCGAAACCGGCTTCGACCTGATCCGCCAGGTCATGGACATGCCTGATGCCATCGCCCGTAAAGCCGTCGAGGGGGCCCACGCGATCATCCGCCCCCTGGAGTTGCTCGGCGTCAGGAGCGGACAAACCATCAAGGTGCCAGGCGTTTATCTGATCGGTTCATCGGCCGACAGCACAGCGCCGCAGGTGCTTGTCGCCCCTCACAGTCCACGACACGGGATAAAGGAATACGCCAGCGAAACCCAGCTGCTGGCAGAGCTGAAGTCGCGCGGTGCTCTGCTCGATTGGGTCCTCATGAACCTGAGGAATCTTGATCGGTTTTCGCTGGAGACACGGATGGCAACGCGCGGCAACCGGGCTAAAAGAGCCGGGTCGGTGGCCACGGAGACCGAGGTCACGCTGGCGTCCAATCCAATCAAGGGGCACCTGTTCGGGCACTTGTTCAATGACAATGCCGCGTTATTGGGTCGATTGCTCGGTTGTCAGTCCGATGACAGGAAACAGAGTCAATGGGCAACCATCAAGCACGTTCTGGGTGAAGACCTGCACGCGGCGTATTCGTTTTTCATGGGCAAGCTCGCCTACCCTGTCACGGTGTACCACAGCTACCTGGACATCAAGCAATCCGCCGAAGACCTGCAAACGCACAAATGGGGGGCGGCCATCAGGGCGTTCATCAGCGGCATCGCTCAACTCGCCTCGTTGCGCCAATCACTGGACACTCACGCACTGTCGACCTCTACGTCGACTGATGCGCAGCAAGAAAAACCCGAAGCTGCCTGCAAATGGCAGGACATCAAGGTTACCGCCCCCGAGCGCACAAGCTTGAAGCGTCATGAAAGCCTCAACGTCGACCTGGGTTCGCTCAAGCCCGACTCAACGCCCGGACTCTACGCGCACCCGACGACCAAACAACTTTACGGGGCGGTGGAAGGCAAGGTATTTCCGGTGGCCAAACGCGGCACCCGCTGGCGCATTGCCAGCCCCCAGAAGCTCGGCCCTTATCTGCGGCAAAACACATCGAAACAGTGGGTGCTCGACCGCAAGGCACCGACGCCGCAATTCAGCCTTGTCAGTCGGCTGGATACTCTGGCGGCAGTTTGGGACGGCATGAACATCGACGCCCGTGGGATGCGGCAGATTCGATGTATTTTCCCGCACAAGGCCAGGCAGATCGACCAGGCGCTGGACCAGGCAACGAGCTATGCCTGGACCTGCTTTCAAAACCTGCAGTTGCTGAACAACGCCGACGACACGGACACCCCCGTGCATCAACTCATCAAGCGTTTTATCGATGTGCAAGAGGTGCTGCCCGCGCATGTGGAAAAGCTGGAAAAGGTCGTGGGCGATATCTTTACCGCCTTGCTGGACCCCTCGCTCAGAAAGGCCAAGTCCGATCGCTTTGTCGTCGGCAGGGCTATCCAGGGCGCAGCAGATACATTCGCTTTTATCATTCCGACGGACATACAAAAGAGAATCTATCTGGCTGAAAAATTCTTCAAAACCGGTTTCGCCCATTACCGCCAACATCTCACCGACAAGAATTTTCCGATCCGCACACACTCGCAGTCGATCGCGCTCCTGCATGAGCTGTCACACTTGGTTTGCAAAACCGAGGACATTGCTTACCTGGACCCTGGCAGACCCTTCGCCGACCTGATCGGCACGGCCAGCGCGACTGCCATTGCGCTCAAGGACGCATTGACCGATGTTCAGAACACCGCACTGGCAAAAAAGACGCCTTACACTCGATTGTTCATGACTCAGGACACCGACACCGGCGAGTGGGTAGACCCGGGAAGCACCACATTTGAAAATACCGATCGGGTAAAGGCGCATATTCTGGCGTTGACCGGCGCAGACAACCTGGCCGGTGCTCGCGATAAATTCAAACATGACTCACTGACCCGGCTGGCAGTACAACTTGGAAATGCCGACAGCGTGGCCTGGTTAATCAGCCATCTCGGACGCGAGCTACACGTCACTACACCCTGATTCCAGAAAATAAACAGCCGTTTGATGGGTAAATGCCATGACGGCTGTTCTCGCCGACTGCCCTCAAGGTTAGAATGCGGTAAATCAGGATGAGTCAATGACCGAAAGCCCACTCTCACAAGCCCAGTTTGACGCCATCACCGAGGCCGCCGCGCATTGGTGCATGCGCCTGCATGCACCCGACTGCACCGCTGCAGAGCGCAAGGCATTTGAGCAGTGGCTGGATGTTCACCCGCTGCATCTGGTCGAATACGAGGCCATGCTGGAAATCTGGGACGTTGCAGGCGACCTGCCGCGCCCCGACCCCAACATTGTGCCAATGGTTCGCCACGCCCGGACACCCTGGCGCACTGTTGGCATGGCGGCGGCCGTGTGCGCACTGGCGCTGCCTTTGGCGGCTTACAGCGGGTGGAACCTGGGATGGCTGCCCGATTCGTACCAACACTTCGAGGCGACCGACAATGTTCGTCAGGTCACCTTGAAGGACGGCAGCCAGGTCGAACTGAACCTGGGCAGCGAGTTGACCTACAGCAACTACAAGGATCGACGCCAGGTCACCCTGGGCAAAGGCGAAGCCTTTTTCAGCGTCAGTCACGACACGTCACACCCGTTCGTGGTCAAGGCGGCCGAAGGCCAGATCCGGGTCACCGGGACAAAATTCAATGTCTGGATGTATGAAGACCAGGTCAAAGTGAACCTGATCGAGGGCTCGGTACTGGTCAGCAGCAACGATGACCTGCCGGGGGACGGCTTGAGGCTCGGCCCTTCGATGCAGGCGAGCTATGGCCATGGCGACTACATCCCGCGGATCAGCCAGACCTACGACAACGACAACTCGCTGGCCTGGCGCAGCGGCAAACTGGTGCTCGACGACCTGGCGCTCAACGATGCCCTGCCGTTGATCAACCGTTACCTTGAAAAACCCTTGGTGGTCGCCGACAACAGTACCGGCGCAATCCGCATCGGCGGCATCTACAACATCAAGGAACTCAATACCCTGGTGACGTCCCTGCCCAAGGTGCTGCCGGTCTACCTGACCCGTAACAAGGACGGCAACCCGGTCCTCAACTCGATTCCGCAGCAAGCCCCGAAAAGCTGAAGGCCGCCACCCTTGCGGGAGGCGGCCTTCATGCCTGGATCAAATACCCGCCCGTCTAGTGAGCCGCCACCTTGGTGTCCTGCTCGCGGATGGTCTGCGCCTGATAGTTCGGATCGGACTTGATTTGCTGCTCGGTGAACGGCAACACACTCAGCTGTTTTTTCGAAAACGCCAGCGTCTGGTCCCGGGCGTATTTCGAGGCCGGATCACTCGACAGCGAGAACGCCAGCAGTCCCGTGGCCTGGGGACCTTTTTCATCGAACGTCACCACTTGCAGATAGCTGGTGCCGCTGACCACTTCGCGTTTGCCGTCGGTCCTGGGCACGCTCTGGATGGCGTTGTAGACGCCCAGCGTACCCGGCCCGCCGTGGATCGGCGTTTGTTCCCCGCCGCTGCTGACCACCTGGACATCGCCCCAGCGCGTTTCCTTCTTGAGCCCTGACGCATTGACCTGCTCTACCGATGCCAGCATCGCCTGCCGCAGCGCCTGCGCGACCTGCGCACGCTCAATCGCCAGGCCACGCGGAGTGTGTTGTGGATCCAGCGGATCGAACGCCACGCGCCAGACATCGGGCACCTGCTCCAGCGGCTCCATGACATTCTGGAAATGCACGAAGCCCACGCCGCTGTCGAGATTGGCCTTGCGATCCCAGGCCTTGAGGCTGGCACACAGCGGCGCCAGCGCCTGCGCATCGGCCCCCAGGTCGGCCGCGCAGAATTGCAACAGGTCCGGCATCACTTGCGCGGCCTGATACACCTGATCATCCAGCACCATGTGTTGCAAATCCGCCGGTGCGATCGGCCCGGACCTGGCCAGTTTACCCAGGCGATCGAGGGCGAACCGCGCGCGCAGGCCCAAGGGTTGGCTGTCCTGGCTGATCAATGGCGAGAACCCGGTGAGCGGCTGCGCCGGGTTGGCCATCCATGCCGAATCATTGGAATGCTGCACGAAGTCCTTGCGCAACAGTTGTGGCAATGTGTCCGCCGCATAGATGCCTTTTTGTGCGGCTTGCGGGTCGATGTCCCAGGCGCAGGCGCTGTTGGAACCGTCGAGGACGATCATCTGCAAGCCGATCCGGGGATCACTGCACTGCGCGAGTTTTTCGCGGCTGACGTTCGGCACCACCGACAGGTTCATGTACAGCGTCTGCCCCTGATCGTCCGCCGCAAGGGTGTTGACCCAGGGAATGCCCTGGATTTGATGAACCGATGCCTGGAATTCCTTGAGGCTGCCGGCACGATTCATCGCGTACCACTGCTGTAACACCCGGTCATTGTCCAGGTTGGCGTCGCGCAGGCTGTAGGCGAACTGGTTGTCCCAGTCCAGTTTGCCGGGCCATTGCACAATCGGGCCGAACTGCGAGCTGTACACCACATGGGACACCGCCTTGACCGAGCCGTCGGGCTGCTTGAGGTCAACCGTCAGTGTCTGTTTGTGCATCGGCAAGGATTTGCCATCGAGCAGGTAACGGGTCGGATCCTTGGGGTCGAGCTGCAACCGATACAGGGTGAAATGCTTGGACGAATCCACGGTGTGGGTCCAGGCCAGGTGCTGGTTGAAACCGATATTGATCAGCGGCAATCCCGGCAGCGCGGCGCCCATGACATTCAGTTTGCCAGGGATGGTCAGGTGCATCTGATAGAAGCGCATCCCGCCGACCCACGGAAAATGCGGGTTGGCCAGCAACATGCCACGACCATTGAACGATCGCTCGCTGCCCACGGCGACGGCGTTACTGCCGCGATCGAGGGCAAAACGCTGCATACGCATGTCGGCCACCTGGAACGCTGTCCGTTTGCCGTCTTTGCCCGCGACCGCAGCCGGCGGCGTCGCGCCCGCCAAGGCTTCGGCAAACTGCCCGACGCCACCTTCGACCAGCAAGCGCCGGGTCAGCTTAACCAGATCCGTTGCACTGATCTCCCGTACCCAGTCACCCTGGCACTGCTGCGGCAAGCCTTGGGCCCGACGTTCGCTCAGGAAGCGGTTGTAGCCGGCCACATAACCTTCCATCAGCTGGCGTACTTCCGGGGTTTGCGCCTGCCAGAAGGCGTCGATGGCCTGTGGGGTGTTCAACCAGGTGAAAAACAGATCGCTGACGCGGTTTTCACGCTCGTCGACGGTGAACGGGTCCGGGCCGAAAAACCGTGAGCGTTGACCGTTCACCGTGACAATCTCATTGGCCAGCAAACACAGGTTATCCTGAGCGTAGGCATAACCAATGCCGTAACCGAGCCCGCGCTCGTTCTCGGCCCGAATATGTGGCACGCCGAAACTGGTACGGCGAATATCGGCACTGGCCTGCTCGGGCTGACTGCGCGCATTCGCCGCAAGACTCAGCCCCAGGCACACACCCGCCAGGCTCATCCTGGCTAACTGGCTGGAAATAATCACACTCGCTCCTGATCGAAAAACGATGGTCACAGTTCTGCGTACACACACGCCCTGCGCATCCTTTTAGGGACGAAGCAAACGACAAAAATTTAGGAGACTGGATGGCGGTCCCGGACCGCATTTCAAGGGCACCTTACACAGCGGTCACATCATGACGACGAAATTTCTACATTCAAGTCTTCATGATCTGGGTCGCTCATACGTCTCAATAGGTAAGAGCGCCCAATTTTTCCCGATCAGGCTCTGAAAAGGAGTTTTTGCAATGTACAACTCGCAACTGCCAACGGACGGTAGCAACGCGCCAAAGGGCACTTCCATTGGGGTTGGTGTTTTCGACCGGCGTACCGAGCGCCACGGCAACGAGCGGATCCGCATCCTGCTCAAAAGCTTTGGCCTGCGAACGAGTCTGATTCGTCTGAAAGTCATCGACGCCTTGCTCTCGGCCGCCGAAAACGACCGGAGCCTGGGTGTGCGCGGCGTACACACTCACTTGCTGGAACTGGACATTCCCCTGTCGTTCCTGAGTGTGCGCGAAGTGTTGAAACGCTTGTGCAGCGAAGGCGTTATCGTCCTCAATGCGGACAAGAGCTACAGCCTCCACCCACGGGCCGCCGCCCTGCTGCACAACGACTGATCGAGCCAGGCCCGGGGCTGCCGCTCAGGGCTTGACCTTGCGGCGCATCACGCCGTTGATGACCACCACGACCACCGCCACGCCAATGGCGATGTACTGGAACAGTTTTTCGCTGAGGACGCCGGTGTTCTGCAAATACGAAAGGCCAAACATGATCCCCAGTACCACGAGGGAGATCAGAATCGAGTATTTCAAACGTTGCGACTGAGTCATTGGCAATTCCTGAACCTGAAAAATGTATCCGCTGTGTATACGCCTGCATGCCAGGCTCCTGCCGTATGGCGGGGATGGGCGGCGGCAAACGGGCGCTTATGGTACAGCCGATGAAGATTTTTAGCTTTATCGCGGCGAAGGTTGCCTGACAGTCGACCTGGATACAGTTCGGCCGCCAGCCTGACTAACCTGTCATCTTCCCCTCATCAATCTGACAGCCTTGATCTACGATAATAAGGCCAGGCAGTTCTGTAGCACTTTGAAACACACCTTGAACGCCTACCCGCTAAAAACCTTCAAAATGTAACCTTTCGCCCGCAACCCGAGACCCCTTCCCCCATGCGAACCTCTTTACGTCTGGCTGCCTTGGGCGCCCTGTTCATTTCCACTCTGGCCCAGGCCGCCGACCTGATCCCGATCGAGGTCCACCGGGATGCCAATTGCGGTTGCTGCAAGAAATGGATCAGCCATCTCGAAGCCAATGGTTTCAAGGTAGAAGACCACGTCGAAAGCAACATGAGCGAGTTCAAGCAACAACACGGCGTACCGCCGCGCCTGGCGTCGTGCCACACCGGCTTGATCAATGGCAAATTCGTCGAAGGCCATGTGCCGGCCGATCAGGTGCTGGCCCTGGGCAAGCGCGATGACCTGCTGGGCGTTGCCGCCCCCGGTATGCCCATGGGCTCGCCGGGCATGGAAATGGACGGCATGAGCGATGCCTATCAAGTGATCGGCCTGAAAAAGGACGGCACCGATGTGGTAGTGGCGGACTACCCCGCCCATTGATTTTCACTGCCTGCTTTGGCTTGTTCCTGGCTGCATTCGGTGCAGCGACTTTGCTGCCGCTGCAGTCCGAAGCGGTGCTGGTTGGCCTGATACTCAGCGATCGGTACTGGCTGTGGTTGCTGCTAGCTGTCGCCACCCTGGGTAATGTCCTGGGTTCAGTGGTGAACTGGTGGTTGGGCGGCGCCATCGAACGCTTCCAGGACCGGCGCTGGTTTCCGGTCAGCGCCAAACACTTGGAACACGCCCGTCATCACTATCAACGTTACGGCCACTGGTCGTTGCTGCTCAGCTGGCTCCCGGTGATCGGTGACCCGCTCACCCTGGTGGCCGGCGTCATGCGCGAACCGCTGGGGCGCTTCCTGCTGATCGTGACCCTGGCCAAGGGCGCCCGTTATGGCGCACTTGCCTTGGCCACCCTGGGGTGGATGGGTTGAACCAAGTGCCGCGGCGATTGCCTGTTTAATGTCGCCCTAATCATGCCGATCCAGTATCGGCGGATTTTCAACGGAGTTCATCCATGCCCCAAACCCGCTCAAGCTGGCTGTCCGGTCTGCTGCTGACCGCCGCCCTGCCCGCCATCGCTGCCGAAGGCCCGGCCTACGGTCCCGAGTTGCAAGGCTTCGAATACCCCTACACCGTCAAGCATTTTGCGTTCCAGTCCCAGGGCAAATCCCTGCAAATGGGCTACATGGACGTGGCGGCCCATGGCAAGGCCAACGGCCGCAGCGTGGTGCTGATGCACGGCAAGAACTTCTGCGGCGCCACCTGGGAGACCTCGATCAAGGCCCTGAGCGATGCCGGCTACCGGGTCATAGCACCGGACCAGATCGGTTTCTGTACGTCCAGCAAACCGGACAATTATCAGTACACGTTCCAGCAACTGGCGAGCAACACCCAGCAACTGCTCAAGGCCCTGGGCATCCAGAAAGCCACCTTGCTCGGGCATTCCACCGGCGGCATGCTCGCCACCCGTTACGCATTGCAATATCCCGAACAGGTCGAGCAGCTGGCCTTGGTCAACCCCATCGGCCTGGAAGACTGGAAAGCCCTCGGCGTGCCTTATCGCACGGTTGACCAGTGGTATGAGCGCGAACTGAAAGTGAACGCCCAAGGCATCCACGACTACCAGCGCAACACCTACTATGATGGCCGCTGGAAACCTGAATTCGACCGCTGGGTCGACATGTACGCGGGCATGGCCAAGGGCCCTGGCAAAAACCAGGTGGCTTGGAACTCGGCGCTGATCTACGACATGATCTTCACCCAGCCGGTGTACTACGAGTTCAAGGATCTGAAGGTGCCGACCCTGCTGCTGATCGGCACCGCCGACACCACGGCCATCAACAAGGACATCGCGCCGCCTGAGGTCAAGGCGAAAATCGGTCATTACGACGTGCTCGGCAAGCAGGTGGCGAAGCTGATTCCCCGCGGGGCCCTGGTCGAATTTCCCGGCATGGGCCACGCGCCGCAGATGGAAGAGCCGGCGCAGTTTCACAAGGCTTTGCTTGGCTGGCTGGACAACACCAACCCCGTTCCTTGATGAGGTAAGGCTGATGGCGCTACAGATTGCAGTGATTGATGATTGGCAGGCTGTAGCCCGAGGCGTCGTGGACTGGTCGGCGCTGGAGTCTATCGGTGAGGTCGACTTCATCCACGACTACCCTGCCGACAACGCGACCTTGGCCGCTCGCCTGGGCGGGTTCGAGGTGATCTGCGTGATGCGCGAGCGTACGCGGTTCGACGACGACCTGCTGCGCCGCTTGCCGAATCTCAAGCTGCTGGTCACCGGTGGCATGCGCAATGCCGCCCTCGACCTCAAGACTGCCGCAGCGCTGGGCATTCAAGTCTGTGGCACCGACAGCTACAAGCATGCCGCGCCGGAGCTGACCTGGGCACTGATCATGGCCGCGACCCGCAACCTGGTGGTCGAAGCCGATGCGTTGCGCGCCGGAAAGTGGCAACAAGGCCTGGGTGGCGACCTGCATGGCAAGACCCTGGCGATTCTGGGACTGGGCAGCATTGGCCAACGGGTCGCCCGCTTCGGCCAGGCCTTCGGCATGCGGGTCATCGCCTGGAGCGAAAACCTCACCGCCGAACGCGCCGCCGAGTTCGACGTGACCTATGTCAGCAAGCAGGAACTGTTCGAGCAGGCCGACGTGTTGTCGGTGCATCTGGTGCTCAGTGAGCGCAGCCGTGGCATGGTGGACACCCAGGCGCTGGCATGGATGAAGCCCACGGCGCTGCTGGTCAACACCGCGCGCGGTCCGATTGTCGATGAGGCGGCACTGATCAAGGCCCTGCAGAAACAACGCCTCGGTGGGGCCGCGCTGGACGTGTTCGAACAGGAGCCCTTGCCCGAACATCATCCATTCAGAACCCTGGACAACGTGCTGGCAACGCCCCATGTCGGGTACGTCAGCCAGCAGAATTACCATCTATTCTTTGCGCAAATGATCGAGGACATTCAAGCCTGGTCGGCGGGAAAACCGATTCGCCTCTTGAGCTGATAGCGCCCGGCGACTGGGGTTTTTTATTGCAAAAAACGCTGCAAAAAATGAATAAATGTTCAGGCTGCGGTGTTTATGTTTCGGTTGAAGGGTCATCAGCCCTTCTCAACGCTTTCGGCCCGTTCGGAGCATTGCCCATGAATCGCCGTCTCTCGATCGTTACTGCACCGCTGGTGCTTGCCGTCGCACTGTCCAGTTCCCTGGTGTGGGCCAACGGCGAGGAAGATACCCCCGCCAAACCGCAGTGCCCTCGAGGGCAGGTGTTCGACAGCAAAGCACAACGGTGCGTGAAACAAACCAGCCTGCTCTTGCCGGACGCCGACCGCACCGATTACGCCTATCAACTGGCCAAGGACGGGCGTTACGACGAAGCCCTGGCCCTGCTCGATACGCTCAAGCAGCCCAACACCGCCAAGGCCCTGAACTATCGCGGCTACGCCACGCGTAAACTGGGACGCACCGATGAAGGCATCGGTTATTACCTGCAATCGGTCAAACTCGACCCGCAGTATGCACTGGTTCGCGAATACCTCGGCGAAGCCTATGTGATCAAGGGTCGACTGGACCTCGCCCGGGAACAGTTGCAGCAGATAGAATCGATCTGCGGCAACACCCGTTGCGAGCAATACCAGGACCTGGCCGAAGCCATCAACGCGTCATCGAAAACCTGACTACCCGATTGGAGGGAGGTCGCTATCGCCAGCGATCAGGAAATTAGGGCAGAACTGGGGCAGCATCTGGCGCGCCTGTGGCGCTATGGCCTGCTGTTGTCCCGACAACGGCATGTGGCCGAGGACCTGGTGCAGGCCACCTGCGTGCGGGCGCTCGAACGCGGCGGACAGTTCGAATCGGGCACGCGCATGGACCGTTGGCTGATGAGCATTCTGCATTCGATCTGGATCAATGAGGTGCGCACCCGCCGAGTGCATCAGGGCCAGGGCGTGGTGGATGCCGATCAAGGCTTGTCGTTCGATGGCGAACAGGCGGCACAGACCCATGTGCGCGCCGCGCAGGTGATCCGACGGGTAGAGGCGTTGCCCGAGGCCCAGCGCGAAACGGTGTTCCTGGCCTACGTCGAAGGTTTGTCCTACCGCGAAGTGGCCGATGTCCTGCAAGTCCCCATCGGCACCGTGATGAGCCGACTGGCCGCCGCCCGGCTGAAACTGGCCGAGTATCCGCCGCTGCACACGGTGCCGAACCCTTCCACCGGAGAACGTCGATGAACGCGAAACTGTCGGATGAGCAACTGGTGGCCTACCTGGACAACCAGCTCGATGCCGAACAACGCACCCGCATCGACGCCGCCATCGCCGAAGACCCGATGCTCGGCCTGCGCCTGCAATGGCTGGACCGCAGTAGCATGCCATTCAAATCGGCTTACGACGAAGTGACTCGACAAGCCCCGGTCGAGCGCCTGCAAGCCATGCTCGACACCTTGCCCGCCCCTGCACGCCCGGGGCTGAGTCGGCGCTGGTTGCTCGCGGCAGCCGCTGGATTGCTGGTCGGTGGCGTGCTGGCGGACCGTTTGTTCCTCGGCTGGCAAACCAGCCAGCAGACCCACAACTGGCGCGGGCTGGTCGCCGACTACATGGTGCTTTACGTACCGGAAACCCTCGACCATCTGCCCAGTGACGAAGCGACGCAACTGGCGCAGTTGCGCACCATCGATGCGCGCCTGGGCCTCCATCTGCTGCCGGCAAAACTGGCGTTGCCCCGCGCCCAGTTCAAACGCGCACAAATCCTTGAGTACGACGGCGTGGCTATCGCCCAGATTACCTACCTGGATCCGGTTCACGGCCCGATGGCGCTGTGCGTCACGCGCTCCAACAGTGGCAGTCGGCATTTTGCCAAGGAGCGACGGCACGGGATGAACATTGTGTATTGGGCGGATATGGAACATGCCTGGATGCTGATCGGGCGTCATCCAGTGGTGGATCTGGAGGAGATGGCCACGCAGTTGCGCACCCGGATCAGCGCCTGAACGGCCGTTCAAAACTTCACCAGATCCTGCGCTCGCGCAAGCCCCCCGGCCGGCCCAGTCAGCAAGGCGTATTGCACCCTGTCGCCCACTTTAAAACAGTCGCCGCCGTCTGCCGTGAGATTAAGTCCAATCCGAATGGCCAGCCGGGAACCGCCTTCATCAGGCAGGACCATGGCGAACTGGGTCGACGTTGCGTCGATCCAGACTTTCCTGATGGCATTGATCGTGCCATTGCCGGTTCTTGTTCTCGTGGCTGCTTGCATCACCCGCCCCCAGTCATTGGTGTTCGGCGCGACAACTTGACTGCGATGGGACCATGAAGCGCCAAATTGCCGGGCCTGGCTACTGTCAGGTTTGACAGGTGTGACGCGGTTTCAAGCCGTTGCCGGCAACCACAACCAAAACCGCGCCCCGCCCAACGGCGACGCTTGCACGGTCAACGTCCCACCCTGGGCCTCTAGCGCCCGACGGCTGATCGCCAGCCCCAGGCCAAACCCGCCAGTCGCCCGGTCCCGGCTGCGATCGAGCCGATAGAACGGCTCGAAAATCCGCTCGCGCTCGTCATCCGGGATGCCGATTCCGTCGTCGTCCACCCAGATCTCACAGCCTTTGGCACACACCTGTACGCCGACCTGAATGCGTTTTTCGCAGTAGCGCATGGCGTTGCGCAGCAGGTTCTGCAGGGCACGGGCGGTCAGCCGCGGGTCGAGGCTGAAGCGCTCGAGCTGGCCGTGCAATAACACGTCGATGACGATGTCCGGCGATTGTTCCTCATCGACGCTGCCCAGGATGCTGTCGATGAATTCATCCAGCGACACCTCGATGGGTTCGGGCAGTCGTGCGGGGTTTTGCAGGCGGCTGTAGGAAAGCAATTCCAGCACCAGCTCGTCGAGTTCACGAATGTGATCGACCAGCCCTTGCAAGCGCTCGCGGCTGGTGGCGGGTAAATCATCGGAAAGGGCCAGGGCCAGGCCAAAATCCAGGCGGGTCAATGGCGTGCGCAATTCGTGGGACACCGCGTTGAGCAGCTCCCGCTGCTGATTCAGCAGGTTTTCGATGTCGCCGGCCATGGTGTCGAAGACGTTGGCCAGGCTGCCGATGTTGGAGCTGGCGGCAATCTGCGTACGCTCGCCCAAGTGCCCCTTGCCGAAGCGTTCCGCCGCGCTTTTGAGACGCTCCAGGTCACGCCAGTGCGGGCGCAGCCACAGCAACAGGCAGGCGAGCATGGTCGCGCCGATCAGCACGTTGATGCTCCAGTACAACAGGCTGACGTCCATCGGGTCCGGCGGCACGACCATTTGCACCACCGTGTGCTCGTCCAGCGATGCCACCGCCAGGGTGCGCCAGCCCCAGTCGCCGATGCGCACGACGTTTTCGCCGCGTTGCAGGCGCTGCTGTTCTTCGAGGGAAAACCCGGCATCGTCGTTAGCGCTGAGCACGATGCGCAGCGGATGGAACTCCTTGTCCATTTCCGCCGCCAGGGCCGGCCATTGCTCGACCGGGACGGCTTTGAACTGCTTGACCATGAGGTTTTGCAGCCCCCTGGAATAATCGAGGGTGTAGGTGAGGAAACGCTCGTGGAAGACCTTGATCACCAGGTCCGGTACCAGGTAGATCGCGGCGCTGAACGAAACGATGGTCACCAGGTACAGACGAAAGAGGATTTTGAACATCTCTTCAGCATTCCCACTCGGATCGGCTGAACAGGTAACCCTTGCCCCACACGGTCTTGATCTTGCGGGCCTCGCCGGCATTGTCGTCGAATTTGCGCCGCAACTTGGAGATGGCCACGTCCACCGAGCGGTCGGTACCGTTGAACTCGATGCCGCGCAGGCGTTGCAGGATCTGGTCGCGGCTCAACACTTCACCGGCATGCCGGGCCAGCACCACCAACAGGTTGTACTCGCCGCTGGACATCTCCAACGGTTGACCGCGCCAGGTCACCGTGCGCTCGGACAGGTCGACGCACAGGTTGCCGATGAGGATGCGGTCATTGGCCGCCAATGGCTCGGCGAGGCTGCTGCGCCGCAGCAGGGTGCGCACCCGGGCCAGCAGCACCCGGGGTTCGCAGGGTTTGGTGACGTAATCGTCGGCGCCCATTTCCAGGCCCAGCACCTGATCGTGGCTGTCGTCGCGAGCGGTGAGCATGAGGATCGGCAAGGTCGCCGAGTCGGCGCGCAGCAAACGGCAGACTTGCAGGCCATCGAGGCCGGGCAGCATCAAGTCGAGTATCACCAGGTCCGGTGGCGTGAGCCGTGCACGCTCGCGCACCTGATCGCCGCGAGTGATCACGTTGACGGAGTAACCGTTGCGTTCCAGGTAGCTGGCGATCAGCTCGGCAAGTGCGGTGTCGTCTTCGACCAGGAGGATGTTGGGCATGGGTGTTTTCCAGCAGAGGCGAGGGTGACTGGTCCGGCCTCTTCGCGGGCAAGCCCGCTCCCACAGGGATCTGATGTGAACACAGATATTGTGAACACCATGGGCCACTGTGGGAGCGGGCTTGCCCGCGAAGGCGGCCTGACAGTCGCAATAGAATTCAAGACTTGCAGGATATACGTCCTCACACACACCTGAGCAAAACCCTTACACAATTTCACACAGCACCAACAAAGCTTCACCGCTACCATCGCCGTCGCCCAGTAGGATGCTGGGGGTCACTATTGGGGTCATTCATGTCAAAGAATCCGCTTGCCAGGCTCAGCCTGATAGCACTGGCGTTGGCGCTGGGCGCGTGCGACAAGTCCTCGATCGCCGAAGAGCAGCCGCCACTGGCCAGCGTTCGCATCGAAACCGTCGAAACCCGAGCGCTGTCGATCAACAGCGAATTGACCGGGCGCATTGCCGCCCCGCGCATGGCCGAAGTGCGCGCCCGGGTCGCAGGCGTGGTGCTGCAACGGGCCTTTCGCGAAGGCAGTGACGTGAAAAAGGGCGAGGTACTGTTCCGTATCGACCCGGCGCCGTTCAAGGCAGATCTGGACAGCGCCGAGGCGGTACTGCGCAAAGCCGAGGCCAACGCGTTCCAGGCCAAACTGCAAGAGCAGCGTTACGCCCAGTTGATCGATGACAAGGCCATCAGCGGCCAGGACTATGACAACGCCCGGGCCAATGCACGGCAAACCGCTGCCGACGTGGCCGCCAGCAAGGCGGCGGTTGAACGCGCCCGGTTGAACCTGGGTTACGCCACCGTCACCGCGCCGATTTCCGGACGCATCGGCCGCGCGCTGGTCACCGAAGGCGCGCTGGTCGGGCAGAACGAGACCACGCCCCTGGCGCTGATTCAACAACTCGATCCGATCCACGCCGACCTGAACCAGTCGACCCGCGAACTCAACGACCTGCGCCGGGCCTTGCGCTCCGGCCAGTTGCAGCAAGTGGGTCAGGGACAGGCCAGGGCCACCCTGATCGAGGACGACGGCAGCCTCTACCCGTTACCCGGCAAGCTGCTGTTCACCGACATCACTGTCGACCCGGGTACCGGCCAGGTCATCCTGCGCAGTGAGTTCCCCAACCCGGACCTCGATTTGCTGCCTGGCAGCTTCGTGCGCGTACGCCTGGAGCAAGCGGTCAACCAGCAAGGCATCAGCGTGCCGCAACGGGCCATCCAGCGTGACAGCGCCGGCATCGCCCAGGTGTTGCTGCTCGACGCAGAGCAGCGCGTCAGCCAGCAGCCGGTCGAACTGGGGCCGGTGCAGAACGACCGTTGGGTCGTCACCGGCGGGCTGAAACCGGGCGATCGCATCGTCATCGAAGGCCTGCAACATGCCCGCCCCGGCGAAAAAGTGCAGGTCGACGACACCCCTCTTCCCCTTGCCCAGGTTTCTGGCCAGTAAGCAGGACGCTTGTTTATGCCGCAGTTCTTTATCGATCGCCCGGTGTTTGCCTGGGTGGTCGCCCTGTTCATCCTGCTGGCCGGCGCCCTGGCCATCCCCCAGTTGCCGGTGGCGCAATACCCCAACGTGGCGCCGCCGCAGGTGGAAATCTATGCCGTGTACCCCGGTGCCTCGGCGCAGACCATCGACGAAAGCGTGGTCAGCCTGATCGAGGAAGAGCTCAACGGCGCTGACAACCTGTTGTATTTCGAGTCCCAGAGCAGCCTGGGCAGCGCGACGATCAAGGCGACTTTCCAGCCGGGCACCAACCCGGAACTGGCCCAGGTCGATGTGCAGAACCGCCTGAAAGTCGTGGAGTCACGCCTGCCCCAGGCGGTTAACCAGCAAGGCTTGCAGGTGGAGAAAGTCTCCTCCGGTTTCCTGCTGCTGATCACCCTGACGTCCAGTGACGGCAAGCTCGACGAGACCGCGCTCAGCGATTACCTGGCGCGCAACGTGATGAACGAGATCAAGCGCCTCGACGGCGTCGGCAAAGCCCAGCTGTACGGCGCCGAACGTGCCATGCGCATCTGGATCGACCCGCGCAAGCTGATCGGTTTCAACCTGACGCCGGCTGACGTCAACGCCGCCATCGCCGCGCAGAACGCCCAGGTCTCGGCCGGCAGCATCGGCGACCTGCCGACCCGCGGCACCCAGGAAATGACCGCGACCATTCTGGTCAAGGGCCAACTGTCGACCCCGGAAGAATTCGCCGACATCGTGCTCAAGGCCAATCCCGACGGCTCCACCGTGCGCATCGCCGATGTGGCGCGGGTGGAAATCGGCAGCCAGGAATACCAGTTCGGCACGCGCCTGAACGGTAAACCCTCGACCGCTGTCAGCGTGCAACTGGCGCCGAGCGCCAACGCCCTGAACACTGCGACCCTGGTGCGGGCGAAGATGGATGAGCTGGCGCGTTATTTCCCGGCCGGCGTCGAATACAAGATTCCGTACGACACCTCCCCCTTCGTCAAGGTCTCGATCACCAAGGTGGTCTACACCCTGGTCGAAGCCATGGTGCTGGTGTTCGCGGTGATGTTCCTGTTCCTGCAGAACATCCGCTACACGCTGATACCGACCCTGGTGGTGCCGGTCGCACTGATGGGTACCTTTGCCACCATGTTGGCGTTGGGTTTCTCGATCAACGTATTGACGATGTTCGGCATGGTCCTGGCGATCGGCATCCTGGTGGATGACGCGATCGTCGTGGTGGAAAACGTCGAGCGGATCATGGTCACCGAAGGTTTGTCGCCCAAGGAGGCAACGCGCAAGGCGATGCAGCAGATCACCGGGGCGATCATCGGCATTACCCTGGTGCTGGTGGCGGTGTTCATTCCCATGGCGTTCATGCAGGGCTCGGTCGGGGTGATCTACCGGCAGTTTTCCCTGTCGATGGCCACCTCGATCCTGTTCTCGGCATTCCTCGCCCTGACCTTGACCCCGGCCCTGTGTGCGACCTTGCTCAAGCCGATCGCCAAGGGCGAGCATCATGAAAAACGCGGTTTCTTCGGCTGGTTCAATCGCAGCTTTGAACGACTGACCGGGCGTTATCAATCCTGGGTCGCCTATGCGCTCAAGCGCACGGGGCGCTACCTGTTGATCTATGGCGCGCTGCTGATCGGCCTGGGGATTTGCTTCGCTCGCCTGCCCTCCTCGTTCCTGCCGGTGGAAGACCAGGGCTACACCATCACCGACGTGCAACTGCCGCCGGGTGCAAGCAAGAACCGCACGGTGGCAGTGGTCGAGCAGATCGAGGCGCATAACGCCAAGGAGCCGGGGGTTGGCGACAGCACGGTGATCCTCGGCTTCAGTTTCTCCGGCAGCGGCCAGAACGCAGCGCTGGCCTTTACCACGCTCAAAGACTGGTCCGAGCGTGGCAGCGACGATTCGGCCAGCTCGATTGCCGACCGTGCCAACATCGCCCTGAGCCAGATCAAGGATGCCGTGGCGTTCTCGGTGCTGCCCCCTCCGGTGGACGGCCTGGGCACCTCCAGCGGCTTCGAGTTTCGCCTGCAGGATCGCGGCGGCCTCGGCCATGCCACGCTGATGCAGGCACGTACCGAATTGCTTGAGGCGGCAGAGAAAAGCCCGATCCTGATGAACGTGCGCGAAAGCGCCCTGGCCGAAGCACCGCAGGCGCAATTGATCGTCGACCGCAAGCAGGCCAACGCCTTGGGCGTGTCGTTCGCCGAGATCAGCAACGTGCTGTCGACCGCCGTCGGCTCGACCTACGTCAACGACTTCCCCAACCAGGGGCGGATGCAGAGGGTCGTGGTCCAGGCCGAAGGCGACCAGCGCAGCCAGGTGGCCGACCTGCTGAAAATGCACGTGCGCAACAACGCTGGGAAAATGGTGCCGTTATCCGCCTTCGTCCAGGCCAAATGGACCCAGGGCCCCGCGCAGCTAACCCGCTACAACGGCTA
Organism: Pseudomonas sp. NPDC087336; assembly: GCF_044744285.1. Lineage (NCBI taxonomy): Bacteria > Pseudomonadati > Pseudomonadota > Gammaproteobacteria > Pseudomonadales > Pseudomonadaceae > Pseudomonas > Pseudomonas sp. NPDC087336. The sequence continues at coordinate 74,188 of NZ_JBIUYA010000024.1, forward strand.
CCCGGCGATCAGCATTTCCGGCGAGCCGAAACCGGGGCACAGCACGGGCGAAGCCATGGCCGAAATCGAACGCCTGGTGGCGTTGGGCCCGGTCGGATTGGGTCAGGAATGGACCGGCCTGTCCTTGCAGGAAAGGCTGTCCGGCAGCCAGGCGCCGATCCTGTTGGGATTGTCGTTGCTGATCGTGTTCCTGTGCCTGGCGGCGCTTTACGAAAGCTGGTCGATCCCCACTTCGGTGCTGCTGGTGGTGCCGCTTGGCGTGCTCGGCGCGGTATTGGCCGTGACGTTGCGCGGGATGCCCAATGATGTGTTCTTCAAGGTCGGGCTGATCACCATCATCGGCCTGTCGGCAAAAAATGCGATCCTGATCATCGAGTTCGCCAAGAGCCTGTACGACGAAGGCCACGACCTGATCGACGCCACCCTGCAAGCGGCGCGCCTGCGATTGCGGCCGATCGTCATGACCTCGCTGGCGTTCATCCTCGGCGTGGTGCCGTTGGCGATTGCCACCGGCGCAAGCTCGGCAAGCCAGCAAGCCATCGGCACCGGGGTGATCGGCGGAATGATCACCGCAACCCTGGCCGTGCTGTTCGTGCCGGTATTTTTTGTAGTGGTGATGAAGCTGGTGCGCAAGCGCCATAAAGATCGATAACCGACGCCACAAACCCATGTGGGAGCCGGCTCGCTCCCACAATGGATGTGATCGATCCGCGATTGTGGTTGCACCTGACGGCGTTAGGCTAAGGTGCTTTCAACGCACTGACTCAGCGAGCTTCCATGCCCTACCTCACCCACACCCACCCTCGCCTTTCCGCGGCCACCACCCTCGGCGTCGCGGCAGGCATCCTGGCCCCCACAGGAAGTAATCCTCACTAGATAACGGGTCTGTGGCAGCAAGACTGGCTTGAGAAAGTGCACAGCCACATCGTCCGTGGATTGAGTCCACATCAGTGTCGCACCCGTGCTCGAGATGTTGCTGACCACAGGGTTACCCGGTTAACTGGGAGGCGTTACATCGCCCGCTTCTTGAGTTTGGAAAGTCTTCACAACCGGATCGGAAACATTGCTTGCCGCCGTCCGGGCCCTGCCCCCCACAACATAGGAGCGCCCCGCTTCCAGATCAGTGAGCTGATACTCCAGCCCACGAATGGAAGCGATCAGTTCACCGTCGCAGTCAATTAGATAGTCAAAGACAGGGACTTGGGTACCTGGTGCCGACCAGGTCAATCGCGCAGACGTCTGGGTGATGCTCCCCGCTTGAAGTCCGCCGGGGCTACCTGGACGCCTGCCAATCAGTACTTGAAGTGGTTGCGACATATTATTGCCTCCCGCCTTCGCGCGGACCGTCAATCGATACTCCCGCTCGGCGTTCAACCCTTTCACCTCACACGGGGGCCCAATCACATTTAGCGGCTCGATACCTTCGCCAGTAATTTGATAGCCAATAACGTCCGGGCACAAATGGCAGCCAGCATAGGGCTCATCCCAACTCAACAAGGCGGTGGTTGAGCTATTACGACGACCTTTCAGATTATCTGGAGCGCAAATTCGAATTCCCCTGTATGGCTTGGTTAAAAAGCTGCCCGTCTCATAATTCGAGAAATAATCACCCCCCCCTTTGGCGCGAACCTTGAACAGGTACTCGGTATTTTCAGTTAATCCCCTGGCTAGATAGTGGGTGTCCTCTACCGTGTCCAGATACCGGTCACCGAGGTATACCTCATATCGGACTTCACTCGAATAATCGGCACCAGCGCTCCAGCTCCAGGCGGCCGATTCGTCAGTGACTTCACCCAAGGTGAGGCTGTGGGGTGTGTTGAAAAACTTCGTCCTTAAACTGGTTTTTGATGGATCGGAGTATCCACTGGCATTAAAAGCACGAACCTCAATGAAAATCATCGTATCCGGAGGCAAAGTCTTCAAAATACGATAGTTTTGCCTGGTCGTTACCTTATCAATAAATTCAGGATATTTATCGTCGAGGCCATAGACAACTTCGAAATCGTTACTCGTATCTCCCGTCCAAACGACATGAAGGGAGTCAACCGTGATAAGAATACTACCGATGGCGCCAGGACGCGGAGGTATGGGCGGCCCATCCAGGGTCTTTTGTGTAATGCGAGTCGGCAAGGATGCACCGTTTTCATTGACTGCACTGACCAATACATAATAGAGCGTATTTTTACTCAAGCCTGTTAACTGATAACTCGTGGAATACACCGTTACGGCTTGAGGGGCGCCGCCGGGCTCGAGCCCATGCTGCACAATATAACTATTAGCCCCTGTGGAGGGGGACCATGTCAGATCCATCGTCAGGATCGCCGGCGTTGCGCTCACATTGGCCGGAGGGGCTGGAACCTGCAACGTTGTTGCAGTTGTGCTCACCGCCCCAGAATCGCCAGCAGCGTTATACGCCCGTAGATCAAAATAGTAGGCAGTATTGGACCTCAATCCACTAATAGTAGCGCCCGGAGTCAGGAAGGGTACTGTGTCGATCACCGGACCAGCGGGATGCAAGCCGTAACTCACACGATATCCTTGCGCAAGCGCCGATTCTTTCCAGGTCAATCCCACTGTATAACTCGCCGGTCGAGCACTGAGACCGGTAGGTGCATCGGGCAACTCCCAGGCTCGCTGGGTTTCGGTAGTGGCCTCCCGAAAATTTACGTCGTCTTCACCATTGATCTTCACGCGAACATTGACAAAATATCGGGTTTGAGGTTGTAGCCCTGTAATAGTATATGCTTTGCTAACTGATTCGAACTCACCAATCAGGTTCGGCCAATCATCGTCCCGCCCATATTCTACTTCAAATTTTATGTAGGGGTAGTTATACATGGAGATCACTCTAAAGGACGTTGGTGTATGACTATCAAAATACAAAGGCAGGGGTGATAGAGGAGTCAATACTTCAGACGGCCGCATCAGTGTCAACACATTGAATACTGCCGAACCAATAGCCTGCACATCGTCAATCAGCAATGTCAGATGCAACTTCGAATTATCACTTAAATCATTCAAATAGTGCAGAGGGATTTCAAACCGCAAATCACCGTTGTGCGATGAATCATTCAGAGGCTGCGCCTCGCGCAGTTTCAATCGGGACACTGAGCCATCCACCAATATCCCGCTGCAGTTCAAAGTGGCATTCTCCCCTAATGCAAGCTCTGGTCGAGACTCAATCTTTATCGAAACGGCAGTTAAGCGATCGCGACAGTCAAGTACGCCATCATTGGCCTCAGGGCATTCGAGTACTGTAGATGTGTACTCCATGGTTTTCCCCTCAGGATAGTTGTTTTACGTCACCTAATAGAGTCCACGAGCGTATGGAGCGCCACTAGCAGAACAGTTAGTGGCGCTTTCCTTTATCTGTGCTAACGCTGTCGACTGCCTGCAATTTTTTCATCACCCCCTTGACGGCCCATTGGTTTCTGGTGCTTCATGAAACCGGTTTCAGCGAAATCTCACAGCCGCTGCCTCCCAATAAATCCAATAACAAGGTTGTTCCCGTGAACAGTTTTTCCGCCGCTCAACGCAGCCGCGTGACCATGCTTGATGTCGCTGAACACGCCAAGGTTTCCAAGGCCAGCGTGTCGCGATTCATCGGCGAAGACCGCGCCCTGCTCTCCGATGCCATCGCCCAACGCATCGAACAGGCCATTGCCGAACTGGGCTACCGCCCGAACCAGATGGCCCGCGGCCTGAAACGCGGGCGCACGCGCCTGATCGGCATGCTGGTGGCCGACATCCGCAACCCCTATTCGATTGCCGTGATGCACGGGGTAGAAACCGCCTGCCGTCAACATGGCTACAGCCTGGTGGTGTGCAACACCGACCGCGATGACGAACAGGAACGCCAGCACCTGGCCCTGCTGCGCTCCTACAACATCGAAGGCCTGATCGTGAATACCCTCGGCCATCACCGCGACGAGTTGCTTGAGCTGCATCGCGAGATGCCCCTGGTGCTGGTGGATCGCAAGGTCGAGCACCTCGAGAGCGACATGGTCGGGCTGGACAATCCGGCAGCCGTCGACATGGCCCTCGCCCATCTTGAAGAACGCGGGTACCGCGACGTGATGCTGGTGACCGAGCCTTTTGACGGCACCAGTTCGCGGATCGAACGGGTCAGCAGCTTCAAGGCGCGGATCGAGCAGCGACCCGCACTTCGCGGGGCAATTACAGAAACCGGCAGCGCGCTGGCGGCGAATCTGAAAACTTTCCTCGACACACCTGGCCCCGGCCTCAAAGCGTTGTTTTGCGCGAACGGGATTGCGGCGTTGGCCAGCACCCATTCATTGCGAGAGCTTGGCTGCAACCTGTTCGAGGACGTGGGCCTGATTGCCCTGGACGACCTGGATTGGTACCCGTTGGTGGGCAGTGGCATTACCGCCCTCGCACAGCCGACCACCGAGATGGGCGCCAGCGCGTTCGAGTGTTTGCTCAGGCGTTTGCGTGGGGATGACGGTCCGGTCCGGACGCTGGATTTTTCAGCCCGGTTGATTGTGCGGGGGTCGACCCTTGGGAATCTTCGGTGAATGTTCCGGCCCCATCGCGAGCAAGCTCGCTCCCACAGGGATCCCGGGTGTACACACAATTTTTGTACGACACAAAACCGTGTGGGAGCTGGCTTGCCAGCGATGGGGTCCTAAAGATCACCCTTTTTTTCAACAAAAATGAAACCGGTTTCAGAGGTAAAAAAACAATGAACAAACCCGCCGTTTCCATCAGCCTGTCCAGCTACGGTGCCGACCTTGTCCGCCAACGCGGTCAAGCCAGCTTCATCGAAATCCTGGCCGTCGCCGGCGCCACGCGCATCGAATGGCGCGAAGAATTGCTGACCCATGAAAATCCTGCGCAACTGGCCGAAGCGACGCACGCCGAAGGACTGCAAAGCGTGTATTCCTCACCCATGGAGCTGTGGCTGGCCGGTCAATCCAAACCCAACCCTGAATTGATTGCCGCCCTGCAACGGGCCCAGGCTTTTGGCGCCAGATGGCTGAAAGTGTCGCTGGGCTATTTCACCGACAACAACGATCTGCAAACCCTCGCCCGGGTATTGAGCGAAAGTGCCGTGCAGTTGCTGGTGGAAAACGACCAGACCTTGCACGGCGGTCGCATCGAACCTTTCCAGCGTTTTTTCGATGAAGTCGAGCAGCACAACCTGCCGATCAAGATGACCTTCGACATCGGCAACTGGCACTGGCAGGACCAGTCGCCCGCCAGCGCCGCGCGATTGCTCGGACGCCATGTGGGTTATGTGCACTGCAAAGCGGTGACCCGTCGCGCCGACGGCAAACTGGTCGCCATCCCGCCCGCCGCCAGCGACTTGCAACAGTGGGAAGAGCTGCTGCGGCACATGACCGATGGCGTCATGCGCGCGGCGGAGTATCCGTTGCAAGGCGATGACCTGGTGCAGTTGACCCGCGAACACGTCGCCGCCCTCGCCCACCTGGGCCAATCGCAGCGGGAGAACGCCCATGTCTGAGATCGATATTCTGTCGTTCGGCGAAACCATGGCGATGTTCGTCGCCGAACAGGCCGGCGATCTGTCCAGTGTCAGCGCTTTCCACAAGCGCATTGCCGGGGCCGACAACAATGTCGCCATCGGCTTGTCGCGGCTCGGGTTCAAGGTGGCCTGGTTGAGTCGGGTGGGTGCCGACTCCCTGGGCCGGTTTGTCATCGACACGCTGGAAAAGGAGGGTCTGGATTGCCGCCACGTCGACATAGACCCTGCCCATCCCACGGGTTTCCAGCTCAAGTCCCGCACCGAGGATGGCAGCGACCCCGCCGTCGAGTACTTCCGCCGCGGCTCGGCGGCCAGCCACCTGTCGCCGCACTCGATCGTGCCCCAATTGCTCAAGGCCCGGCACCTGCACGCCACCGGCATTCCTCCAGCCCTGTCGCAAACCGCACGGCAGATGTCATTCGAATTGATGACCCGCATGCGCGAGGCCGGGCGCAGCGTGTCGTTCGATCCGAACCTGCGCCCCAGCCTGTGGGCCAGCGAGCAACAGATGATCAGCGAAATCAACCGCCTGGCCGCCCTCGCCCATTGGGTCTTGCCGGGGCTGAGTGAGGGGCGCTTGCTCACCGGCTTCGAAGACCCGGCCGACATCGCCCAGTTTTACCTCGACCAGGGCGCCGAGGCCGTGGCGATCAAACTCGGCCCGCATGGCGCTTACTACCGCACGCACCTGGATGCCGGTTTTGTCGACGGCGTGCCGGTGAAAACCGTGGTCGATACCGTCGGCGCCGGTGATGGCTTTGCCGTCGGCATGATCAGCGCCCTGCTCGAGAACCACAGCTTTGCCGATGCCGTGAAGCGCGCCAACTGGATTGGCAGCCGGGCGGTGCAGAGCCGTGGGGATATGGAGGGGTTGCCGACCCGTGCCGAGATGTCCGCAGAGTTCGAGGCCGCCTTCGCGAGCAAGCTCGCTCCTACAGGTCTAGCGCAGGCCCTGTAGGAGCGCGGCTTGCCCGCGAAGAGGCCAGCACAGTCACTGAAGATTTAGAACCGTTACCTGCTGCGACAAAAACAACAAGCTCAGGAGCATCACCATGAAAACCGCAACCCTCGCCACCCGCCGCTGGTGGTACATCATGCCCATCGTGTTCATCACCTACAGCCTGGCGTATCTGGATCGCGCCAACTACGGGTTCGCCGCCGCCTCCGGCATGGCGGCGGACTTGATGATCACTCCAGGCCTGTCGTCGATGCTCGGCGCGCTGTTCTTCCTCGGCTACTTTTTCTTCCAGGTGCCGGGGGCGATCTATGCCCAGAAACACAGTGTGAAGAAGCTGATTTTCGTCAGCCTGATCCTCTGGGGCAGCCTGGCCACCCTGACCGGGATTGTCTCCAATGCCTATTGGTTGATCGTCATCCGCTTCATGCTCGGCGTGGTCGAGGCCGCGGTGATGCCGGCGATGCTCATCTACCTGTGCCACTGGTTCACCCGCGCCGAGCGCTCGCGGGCCAACACTTTCCTGATCCTCGGCAACCCGGTGACCATGCTGTGGATGTCGGTGGTCTCGGGGTATCTGGTGCAGCATTACAGCTGGCGCTGGATGTTCATCGTCGAAGGTCTGCCGGCGGTGCTCTGGGCCTTCATCTGGTGGCGTCTGGCCGATGATCGTCCGTCCCAGGCCAAATGGCTCAGCGACCAGGAAAAGCAGGACCTGGAAAGCGCCCTGGCCGCTGAGCAGGTCGGTATCAAGGCGGTGAAGAACTACGCCGAAGCGTTCCGCTCGCCGAAAGTCATCATCCTGGCCTTGCAGTTTTTCTGCTGGAGCATCGGCGTCTACGGCTTCGTGCTGTGGCTGCCATCGATCCTCAAGGCCGGTGCGCAAATGGACATGATCGAAGCCGGCTGGCTGTCGGCGCTGCCGTACCTGGCCGCCGTCATCGGCATGCTGCTGGTGTCCTGGGGTTCGGACAAACTGCAAAAGCGCAAACGCTTCGTCTGGCCGCCGCTGCTGATCGCCTCGTTCGCGTTCTATGGCTCCTACGCCCTGGGCGCCGAACATTTCTGGTGGTCCTACACCTTGCTGGTGATTGCCGGCGCCTGCATGTACGCACCTTACGGGCCGTTCTTCGCGATCATCCCGGAAATCCTCCCGGCCAACGTCGCCGGCGGTGCCATGGCGCTGATCAACAGCATGGGGGCGCTGGGTTCGTTCGGCGGATCTTATCTGGTGGGTTACCTCAACAGCTCCACCGGCTCACCTGGTGCGTCCTATCTATTGATGAGTGGCGCGTTGCTGCTGTCGGTGGCGCTGACCATTTTCTTAAAGCCAGGGGCCAGTGATCGAGGACTGCCCAAGGTCGCGCCTGGACGTCCCGTGGTAGCCCATTCCTGAATTGAACCAAAGGTGAATACGATGAAAAAACACGTCGTCCTCTACAAAAAACTCTCGCCCGGGTTGATGGCTCGGTTACATGCACAAGCCGAGGTGACGCTGATCGACAAACTCGACAGCGACGGCCTGACACGCCTTCGCGACGCCTTGCCCAGCGCCCAGGGTCTGTTGGGTGCAAGCTTGCGGCTGGATGCCGAACTCCTCGATCTGGCGCCCAACCTCGAGGCCGTCGCGAGCGTCTCGGTGGGCATCGACAACTATGATGTCGACTACCTGAGCCAGCGCAACATTCTGCTGAGCAACACCCCTGACGTATTGACCGAAACCACCGCAGACACCGGTTTTGCGTTGATTCTGGCCACGGCCCGGCGGGTGGTGGAACTGGCCAACCTGGTGCGCACCGGGCAATGGAAGCAAAACATCGGGCCAATGCATTTCGGCAGCGACGTGCATGGCAAAACCCTCGGCATCATCGGCATGGGACGGATTGGCGAAGCGCTCGCCCAACGGGGGCATTTCGGCTTCGGCATGCCGGTCATTTATCACAGCCACTCGGTGAAACCTGCGGTGCACAAGCGCTTCAATGCGCAACACCGCAGCCTGCCGCAGTTGCTGGAGCAGGCGGATTTCATCTGCCTGACCTTGCCATTGACTGCCGAGACCGAAGGCCTGATCGGCGCCCGGGAGTTTGCGCTGATGCGCCCGGAAAGCATCTTCATCAACATTTCCCGGGGCAAGGTGGTCGATGAAGCAGCGCTGATCGAGGCCCTGCGCCAAGGACAAATTCGTGCGGCGGGGCTGGATGTGTTCGAACGCGAACCGCTGGAGCATGACTCACCGCTGCTGCAACTGAACAATGTGGTGGCAACGCCGCATATCGGTTCCGCCACTCATGAGACCCGAGAGGCCATGGCCAGGTGTGCAGTGGACAATCTGTTGGCGGCACTGGCTGGTGAGCGGCCGTTGAATGTGGTGAATGGGGAGGTGTGGGATCGACGCCGTGCCACGATGTGCACGTAGAAAAATCCTACATACAGAGTTGTGATGGCTGACAGCCTTATCAATATTTTCTCGCTAAAGTCGCCTACCTGTAATTTGTGACAGGTTCCAAGGCCGTTGATTCGCGATATAACTGGACCAAGCCTACAGCCCTGATTCAGGTGCCTGTAGGCAGGCCGCATGAACCTCGCCTTTATAGAAGTAGGAAGATTCTGCCGTGCCCACGCCATCATTGATGATAAATGGGAGCGCCCGTTATGTACCGTATCAACTCAACCTCAGTCCGGTCAGTGCCAGCCCAGGTCAGTTTCCAGCCACAGGAGCCCGAACAACCCAGCGCGATCACGCTTACAGCCAGGGAAAAAGAAGTCCTGCAGTGGAGCGCGCGCGGCAAGTCTTCCTGGGAGATCGGCCGGATCGTGCGCTGTACCGAAGCCGGTGTGAACTACCACTTTTGCAACATCCGCCGAAAGTTCGGCGTGAGTTCGCGCTGGACTGCAGTGGTCAAGGCGCTGGAACAAGGCTTGATTTATTTGCCTTGAACCGGGGCTGGCCGTGGCGTACGGCAACCCATCAGCCTGAATAGAGACACTGCATGAACCCGGGACATACGCCCCCCGCAACCGCTCCTTCACCACCCACGCCAATGCCTGCTGCGATGCGCTCGCATCGCACCGGTGTTGTCGCCACAGGTGGAGATCGACGCCCACGCATCATCCTTGCCGATGACCATCCAGTGGTGCTGATGGGCGCCAGAATGGCCCTGACCTCGCCAACCCCTTCGCCCTTTTGCGTGGTGGCCGAAGCCCAGGACGCCGATGAACTGATCCGGCAATTGCAGCATGTTCCATGCGACATGCTGGTCTGCGACTACTCGATGCCCTATGGGCGTTTTCCCGATGGGCTGGCATTGATGAGCTACCTGAGACGGCACTTTGGTCATGTGCACTTGATCGTCATGACCATGATGCGCAATCCGACCTTGCTCCAGGCCTTGCTGAACAAAGGCGTCTGCGGTCTGTTTGACAAACAGGGTGCACTGAATGAATTGAACCAGGCGCTGCACACAGTGGCCCGCGGCCGGCGTTATATCAGCCCGACCTTTGCCCGAACGCTGGATGAACAAAACCAGCCGCGTCAGGCCGAAGCGCCGCCCAGAGTCGTGCTGTCTGAGCGTGAACTGGAAGTCGTACGACTGTTTGTCCAGGGGTTGTCCGGCAGGCAAATCGCTGCGCATTTGAACCGCAGCGAAAAAACCATCAGCCGACAAAAACGCACGGCCATGGACAAGTTGGGACTTGGCCATGACAGTGGGTTGGTGGAGTTTGCGCGGGTGAGTGGGTTGGGATGAGACTCAATCTCGACGAGCCGTACCACATTCAATAGATCATCTATGACATGACCCAAAAACTGGAGGGTGACAAGCTATGTGCCCCCCCCAGATTCCACACGCATTTACGAGTTACTTAGGAGTTCCCATCCCCCAAGTAATGTTTTATGCCTGCGCGACGATCCCAGTTTCTAGCGTTCTCCTGGTTACGTTTATGCATCTGATCTTTTGTCCAATTGCGGTATGCGCCCATCATCCGTGGTGTTGCGCAAACCCGCGCCAAGCTCGAGATTCTGCAGAGCGGCTATCCGATCTACTCCACCTACGTCAGCCCAGGCCCTTACGAGATCGATGACCTGAGTACCGTCGGAAGCAGTGGCGAGCTGGAAGTCGTTCTCACCGAAGCTGACGGTCAGGTCCGCCGGTTTACCCAGTCCTATTCGACCCTGAGCAATCTGCTGCGCGAAGGTGTCTGGCGATACAGCAGTGCAGTGGGTCGCTACAACGGCGCCGACGATCTCGATGATCCACTACTCTGGCAGGGTACCCTGGCCATGGGCACGGTGTGGAACTCAACCCTGTATGGCGGCCTGATGGCCAGTGATTTCTACCGGGCAGGTACGGTGGGCATGTCCCGGGACCTGGGCTCATTCGGCGCCCTGGCCTTTGACCTCACTCACTCCAGCGCTGACATCGACACCCTGGATTCGCAAAATGTCCAGGGCATGAGTTATGCCCTCAAATACGGCAAATCCTTTGCCTCCAACACCAACCTGCGTTTCGCCGGCTACCGTTATTCCACCGAGGGCTATCGGGACTTCGATGAGGCGGTGCGACAGCGCAGCCACAGTTCTACCTGGTACGGCAGCCGACGCAGCCGACTGGAGGCATCGATCTTTCAGAAGATCGGCACGAGCAGCTCCCTGAGCCTGACCTGGTCCCAGCAGGACTACTGGCAACGTAATGATGTGCAACGCCAGTTCCAGTTCAACGTCAACACCTACCACCAGGGGGTGAACTACAACCTGTATGCCTCACAATCATTGAGCAAAACCCGCGACCATGACCGGCAGATCGGCCTGAGCGTGAGCCTTCCCCTGGACTTCGGGCACTCCACCAACGCGACCTTCGACTTCCAGAAAGTCGGTGAGCGCTACAACCAGCGGGCAAGCCTGGGCGGCAGTGCCGATGAAAACCGCCTCAATTACCGCGCCTCCCTGAGCAACGATGATGGTCGTCAACAATCGGCCGCACTCTCGCTGGGCTATCAGGCCCCTTTTGGCAGCGTCGGCGCCGGTCTCACCCAAGGCAACGACTATCGCACCCTCTCACTCAATGCCAGCGGCGCAGTGCTGTTGCACGCGGACGGAATCGAAGTGGGCCCCTACCTGGGTGAAACGGCGGCACTGGTGGAGGTTCCGGACATCGCTGGCGTCGGCGTGTTGAATGCTACAGGCGTGAAAACCAATGAACAGGGCTATGCGCTTGTGCCCTATCTACGGCCATACCGGCTTAATCAGGTGGTGCTGCAAACCGATCAGCTGGGACCCGAAGTGGAGATCGATAACGGCACTGCCCTGCTTGTTCCGCGGCGTGGCGCAGTGGTCAAGGCTACCTTCCCGGCTCGCACCGTTAGACGCCCGGGATAAACGCTAAAAGGCGGCGATCCTAGCCACTCTTCTCCGAAGAGGATGTAGGACTTATCCTGCGATCCATGGGAAAATTCCTGGCATGATCAACACCACGTTACGAAGGCCCAGCGTTGGTGAGCCGAGAGAAACGCAGGCACAAGGCACCCGCGTTCCTCCCGGGACAGCATTACCTGCGTGGTGTAATCGGGCACTCGTTCGCGCCACTGTGAAATGCCGTGATGATGGTGAGTTCCGCTGACCCGATATCTTCAGTACCGTCATTGAAGAAATACTGAAGTTTCATGCGCCCTCGTCTATTGGTCGCTGCGGTTTGATCGTAAAGCGGCTTGATGTGTGTCGCGTAGGGTGTAACCGGGAATTCGAAACCGGTCAGGGGGACGTCAGCTGAACCCAGGGTGAAACTCTTGGTCATGATGGCTGCTGCGATAGGCGCTTCCGGATCCGTCAGGAACTCTCCAGTCATGGGAGTGAACACCACTCGAATGATGTCACCATCTTCCAGTACGCCGCTAAGGTCAGGTATTTTAACCAGCAGGTCACCGTTAGCCTCCAGAGCGCTGCAACCCGGGTAATGGCCAGTGACTTTTGGGAAGCTCGCTTGAGGCAGCTCCACTGCAATTGCATTGACGTTTACCGGCGTGATCACGGAAGGCAGTTCGTTGGGTATTGTCGGAGGATGCGACAACCAATACTGCACGGGGATTGCTGGCCCGTTCCCCCCCGCCCTGATATTTATCCAGGGGATCTCAACGGTAACATCTGATCCTGGCGCATGGCCGGGGCCCGGAGGCGGCGTATCGTCAAACCTCAGTTTTGCGGCATCAACGCGGTTGCCATTCCACTCGAAATTGACGACAAACCCATTGACCGCATTGGCGTGCCATTTGAAGGTGAACGTTGCTTTTTCGTTTTTATCGTCCCGCTCCAGCAAATTGGTCTTGGTGTTGTCGTGATTCTTTACCGTGCCTGCCAGCAGGTCAGGTTGAACCGGTACTGGCCAGTCAACCACAGGAGGCCAGGGCAGCCAGGGTATGGCCACTTCAAAATTGACCTGGATGGAGGTGGTCTGTGGGCCGAATGGCCGCCCCTTGCAAAGGACTTTATAGCTGACTGCAGTTGATTTTGCCCCCGTGGTAGCTTGCCCGTACTCCATCAACATGACTTGAGCGGGCGTCACCGGAATTTCAATATCCTCTGCGCCGTTATCGGGAATCGGAAAGTTCTGCCTTGCAATCCTACTGCCCCAAGTCAACTCCAGACTGTCTCCGGGCTTGTAGCCTGTATAACGCTTGAACCAGACGCTCACCCCGTCCCGGGCATGCTCGAGCAGCAACGTTGGATTGGCTTGTGGCACCGTAGGAGGGAGCAAACCGCTGGGCAACTCACCGAAGGTAAGGCTGACTTTTGTCCATAGGGAGACTGCACTGTCGTTGAGCGCCGTGTCTCTCAACACATAGATAAACACCCCCTCCGTATCGCCAAAGGCGCGGAGGGTGTCTCCATCCAGTTCCACCACCGTACCCGTCGTTCCTGGGTCTGCAATCAAGCCCACATGAAGCGGCGTCAGGTGTGATGGATCATCTGGGATGTCTGCAGCATCGACCAGATAAATGGCAATGATATCCCCGGCGTTCCAATCATAGTTGGGCCCAGTGCCCCCGTATCCGGGTGCAATAGTGACGTTGAGCTTCGAGCCGGGTGCCAGGCTGGTGTCATCGAGCAGCGGATTGGCAAGCGTCAGGGCCGCTGGCGGTTCGCCATTGTAGGGTTTGATCTGATCGCAGCGGAATGAGGCGATCGGGCTGTATTCGGTTTCTCTGTTGAAGTAAAAGATGCGGTACTGCAGTTGACATACTGCGTCTCGCGGCAGGAGTTGGAGGGGGATTTCCATGATGAAGTCGAAATCTTCCGGATAATCGGTCTCTCCGGGGGGAATCGTGAAATCATGGTCGAGCACATCTACAAAGCCTCGACCATCCCCAATGTCCAGCATCAGCGTAACGGTGTCCACCACATCCACTGGCGGAGTAATATCCCACCTTGGAATACCTATCGACAATTTCTGGTTGGCGGTCAATCTGGGACCGTGCAGGATGGTTTTCCCTGAATCGACGAAATCTGCGGCGTCGAACACGATAGGTTTCTCAACACGCATTGCGCGGTAATCGCTGCGCATTTTCAGATAGGTAGCGTTAGCCTGCTCTCGTTCGATTTGGGTCTGTGTGTTTGCCATTTGCTTTTCTCCAGTCACGCATTCGTGCCATGGGGCGCCATGGTCAATAAACCGCGCGCAAGTCTGGACTGGCGGGTACCGATCAACCCTCACGCAGCAACCAAACTATCGCTGGGCTGATTAAACGCGTGGCAAGAAAAAAGCGAAACTGTCAGAGTTGACAGGTGGGAATCCATACAGGCCGCCCGCAGAGGGCTGAAAAACCACCTTCGGTTGCTCGGGAATGCGGGGGCTGCTGCCTGGCTGATCCGCGAATCTGACTGCCAGCCAGGCTGATTCATGACGCATGGATATCAGGCGCGCCGGGCCTCCAGCAGCTGCGCCGCACACAGAGCGATCCTGCGGCAGGCGTCCGCCAGCTTCTGCTGACTCACCACCAGCCCCAACCGAATATGCCCCGCCGCACTCGGTCCGAAAGCTTCGCCCGCCAGTACCGACACGCCATATCCTTCCAGCAGGCGCTCGGCGAAGTGCTGGGCAGACAACCCGGTCTGGCGCACGTCGACCATCACGAACATGCCACCGTCCGGACGCACCGCCCGAATGCCGGGGCAATGATTCAGGCTCGCGCACACCAGGTCGCGCCTCTGGCGATATTCCTCGCGCATCAACGTCACTTCCGGCAGGTCCTGATCCAACGCCAGTTGCGCGGCGTTCTGAATGAACTCCGGAATGCCGAACAACATGCTCAACGACAAATTCACCAGGTGTTCGCACAAGGCTGTCGGCCCGATCACCCAACCCACCCGCCAGCCGCTCATGGCGTGGGATTTGGACAGGCTATTGATTGTCGCGGTGCGTTCGGCCATGCCCGGCAAGCTCGCCGGGCTGATGTGTTCGCCCTCGTACAACAGCTCGCTGTAGACCTCATCGCTGATCAGCCACAGGTCGTGACGGACACACAGCGACGCCAGTTGCTGCCAGATCGACAGCGACAAACTGGCGCCGGAGGGGTTGTTGGGGCTGTTGAGTAAAATCGCGCGCGTGTTGGGCGTGATGCGTGTCGCCACGTCAGCCGGATCGACCCGAAAGCCATTCTGTGGCCGCACCGGAACCGGAACGACTTTAGCCCCGCAGGCGCCAAACACGCCTTCGTAGGTCACGTACATCGGTTCGGCGACGATGACCTCGTCCCCCGGATCGAGCAGGCATTGTGCGACCGAATACACCGCGCACTGCGCCCCCGGAAACACGATCACGTGTTCGGCACTCACCGCGTGGCCACTGCGCTGTCGGTGGCGCCTGGCAATGCTGTCGCACAAACCTGGACTGCCGCGTACCGCCGGATAGTGGGTATCGCCGGCCAATAGACTGTCAATGGCTGCACGGACGATGGGTTGAGGCGTGTCGAAATCCGGATCGCCGATCGACAGCAACAGGACATCGACGCCCTGCTCGCGCAGCTCCAGCGCTCGATCGTGAATCTGCCAGGCCGCCGCTCCGTCACCGGCGATTCGTTGGGTCAAGGCTGAATAGCGCATGTGGTTCTCCTGTCGCGCGGTCTCCAATGCCTCAACCCTATCTGAATTCCCGAAACGCGCCAGCGTTGCGTTCAAATCACACCTTAAACAGCACCACAGGGTTCAATGTTTGGGCGAGGCCATCCGCCACAACCGAGCAATGTCTGTCGCCCGCTCACGCAACAATCGCGGCGCGTCGGCACACGCCTGCGCCAATGTCATCGGCCCGCTTGCCAAGGCAAACGCAGCCTCGATGCCATGGGCATACAATTGCTGGTACCCCTCGCCCAGCGTGCCAGCGATGACGATGGCGGGCACACCCTGTTCCCGGGCAATGCGCGCTACACCGAACGGTGTTTTGCCGCGCAGGGTTTGTGCGTCGAAACGCCCTTCGCCGGTGATCACCAGGTCGGCATTGTTGATCGCATCGGCCAGGCCAACCAACTCGGCAACCACTTCAACCCCGGCCTTGAACTGCGCCCCCAGGAACGCCTTGGCGGCAAACCCCAGGCCGCCCGCTGCGCCGCTGCCCGGTTCGTCGCGCACATCTCTATCCAATGAGCTGGCGCAGTGATCGGCAAAGTGCCCGAGGGCTTGATCGAGCAGCTGGACCTGCTCGGCTGAGGCGCCCTTTTGCGGGCCGAAAATCGCTGAGGCCCCGTGAGTGCCACACAGTGGATTGTTGACGTCAGCCGCAATGTCGAAGCGCACCTGCTTCACACGCGGATCGATGTTGCTCACGTCGATGCGAAACAATTGCGCGAGTGCGAGACCACCCGCTGCCAGGCTCTGGCCTTGAGCATCGAACAGCTGCACACCCAAGGCTTGCATCGCCCCGGCACCGCCGTCGTTGGTGGCACTGCCGCCGATGGCCAGAATGATGCGCTGCGCCCCGGCATCGAGTGCGGCGCGGATCAGCTCACCGGTGCCGTAGGTGCTAGTGACGCACGCATCGCGCTGATCGACTGGCACCAACTGCAAACCACTGGCCTCGGCCATTTCGATGATCGCCGTGTGACTGTGGGGTAACCAGCCCCAGGCTGCATTCACCGTTGTTCCGAGCGGGCCACGCACCGCGGTCCGACGCAATTGGCCATTGCACGCTGCCAGCACCGACTCGACCGTCCCTTCCCCGCCGTCGGCCATCGGGCATTTGACTAGCTGCGCATCGGGCCACACCTCGGCCAGACCCAGGGCAATGGCATCGGCCACGCCTTGAGCGCTGAGGCTGTCCTTGAACGAATCGGGGGCGATGACGATTTTCATGGGGATTCTCCAGTTCCAATGCGCCCATGCTGCCAGTCGACAGTAACAATAACGCCAGGCTGCTGCACAAGCATCACTGCGGATTATTGTTCATTTCGACAAAGACCGGGGTTCACGGATGGGTGTCTGCCTGCGGCATCAACTGCACGCCAAGGTAGAGAGCGAGCATCCCGTCCAACTTCAATGGATCAACGCCACTGAGTTCGGCAATCCGCTCCATCCGGTAACGCAAACTGTTGCGATGAATACCCAGCGCATCGGCGCAGGCCTGGCTTTGCCCGTCGTGCTCGCACCAACTGCGCAGGGTCGCCAGTAACTGGCCGTTGTTATCCCTGGCGATGAGTTTACGCAAGGGGTTGAGCAGCTCATCCAGTGCATCGTCGTTGCGATGGCGCCAGAGCAACACCGGCAGCCGATAGCGGTTAAGCGTCAGCAGGCGCGATTGGGGCAACACGTCGCGCCCATAGGCGAGCAAGTCGCCAACCCGGTGATAGCAACGACGCAATCCCGGCAGCCCATCCGCCTGCCCGCCCACGGCAATGCGCAGGATGTTCCAGCCCAGGCCATCGAGTTTTTCCAGCAGGCGCTCGTTCTCGATCGTCTGGTTAGCCGGCCGACACCACAGCAACGAAGACTTCGCCGAACACACGCACCAGCTGTCCGGGTAACGCCCCATAAGCCAGGCACTGAGCGCCTCGACGGTGTGCCCCGGCCCCTGCCCCGTGCCCAATTCGAACAGGTAAGGTACCCGCGGCAGCTGCGGTTTGAGCCCAAGCTGGTGCGCTTCGTCGATCAATCGCGGCGAGCTGCCGCTGTCGCTGAGCAGCAACGCCAGCAAGTCATCGCAACGCTGGCGTCGCCATTGCTGTTCGGCCTGTTGGTTGCGCTGGCCCACCAGCATCTCGGCGGTCATGCGCACAAGCTCAGCGTAGGTGCGCAATTGCTCGGGTTCGCCGGTGATGCCGAGCACGCCGATCAAGCGCTGGTCGAGCATCAGCGGCAGGTTGATGCCCGGTTGCACGCCCTTGAGGTGGATCGCGGTCTGCGCGTCGATCTCCACCACGCGGCCGTTGGCCAACACCAGTTGCGCGCCTTCATGCCGGGTGTTGACGCGCTCCGGCTCGCCACTGCCGAGGATCAGCCCCTGGCTGTCCATCACATTGACGTTGTACGGCAGGATGGCCATCGCCCGGTCGACGATGTCCTGGGCCAGGTCGTGATCGAGTTCGAACATAACGGGGTTCCTTGAAACGGGGGGGGGTCGACACTCATCGGGCGATCAACGTTACCCTGTGCATCGCAAGAAATCATGATAAAGCGTGCCACTCTGTCATAGAGCGTTTGCCCCGCTGTGCCATTCTGGTATTTGATTGAGCCTTTCCCTCCGGTAAAAGGATTTCCCCATGAGCTATCGCACGCTGGGTTACTCGGGCCTGCAAGTGTCCACCCTGACCCTGGGCACCATGATGTTTGGCGAGCAGACCAATACCGAAGATTCCCTGCGAATCATCGACAAGGCCTGGGACCAGGGCATCAATTTCATCGACACTGCCGACGTCTACACCAACGGCCGGTCCGAGGAGATCGTCGGCGAGGCCATTGCCAGTCGCCGTCAGGAATGGGTGCTGGCCACCAAGGTCGGTTTCGGCCCGGTGGACGGTGTGCCGAACCGCAGCGGCCTGAGTCGCAAGCACATGTTCAATGGCATCGAAGCCAGCCTGACGCGCCTGGGCACCGACTACCTGGACATCTATTACCTGCACCGCGAAGACCACAACACGCCGCTGGAGGTCACGGTGTCGGCCATTGGCGACCTGATTCGCCAAGGCAAGGTCCGCTATTGGGGCCTGTCGAATTATCGTGGCTGGCGCATCGCCGAGGTGATTCGCGTGGCCGACAGGCTCGGCGTCGACCGGCCGGTGATCAGCCAGCCGCTGTACAACATCGTCAACCGCCAGGCCGAAACGGAGCAGATTACTGCCGCGCAAAATTATGGCCTCGGCGTGGTGCCCTACAGTCCGTTGGCACGCGGCGTGCTCAGCGGTAAGTACGCGCCGGACGTCAAGCCGGACGCCAACAGCCGCGCAGGGCGCGCAGACAAACGCATCCTGGAAACCGAATGGCGCGTGGAGTCCTTGCGCATCGCCCAGCAGATTGCGCAATACACCCAAGAGCGCGGCGTGGGTATCGTCGAGTTCGCCATCGCCTGGGTGCTGAACAACAGCGCGGTGACCTCGGCCATTGTCGGCCCGCGCACGGAAGAACAATGGGATGCCTACACCAAGGCGCAGGCGGTGAAGATTACGGCTGAGGATGAGGCCTTCATCGATTCGCTGGTGACACCGGGGCATGCGTCGACGCCGGGGTTCAATGATGTGAGTCATTTCGTGTCTGGCCGTAAGCCGCACAACGTCTGAAGAAACACTGGCTAATGTGGGAGCGGGCTTGCCCCAGCGATGTTGTAAATATTGATCATCCGGCCAATATTCAGCACAAAAACCACGTATCCTCCGCACCCCGTTTTACGTTCAACCTCGCGAGGACAGCTTGTCAAAAGGTATCGCTTTATCGGTTTCAGCCTCGGTGCTGTTTGCCGTCATGTATTACTACACTTCGCTGCTCAAGCCGTTGAGCGGTGTGGAGATTTTCGGCTGGCGCATGCTGTTGACGGTGCCGTGCATGACCCTGTTCATGGTGGTGTCGGGAGAATGGCGGCGTGTGGTCGATCTGCTGCGTCGGTTCAGCGCCCAACCAAAGTTGATCGGCATCCTGTTCGTCTCGGCGGCGTTGCTGGGCGTACAGCTCTGGCTGTTCATGTGGGCGCCGCTCAACGGCTACAGCCTCGATGTGTCCCTGGGCTACTTCCTGTTGCCGCTGGCGATGGTCCTGACCGGGCGAATTGCCTACGGTGAACGGCTGTCTTACCTGCAAAAAATGGCGGTGTTCTTCGCCAGCCTGGGTGTGGTCAACGAGCTGTACCAAGTTGGCGGATTTTCCTGGGCGACACTGGTGGTGGTCGTGGGTTATCCACTGTATTTCGTGGTGCGCAAATGGCTGAAGACGGACAACCTCGGCGGGCTGTGGGTGGACATGACCCTGATGCTGCCGATCGCGTACTGGTTCGTGCGCAGTGGAGAGCAAGGCTTCGGTGTCTTCGACCAGCACCCGGCATTGGCGTGGCTGATCCCCCTGCTGGGCCTGATCAGCGCTTCGGCGCTGGTGGTCTACATCATCGCCAGTCGCTTGCTGCCGTTCAGCCTGTTCGGGTTATTGAGCTACGTGGAGCCTGTGCTGTTGCTGGGTGTGGCGTTGCTGCTGGGGGAAAGCATCAAGCCCGGTGAATGGCTGACCTATATTCCGATCTGGATGGCGGTAGTGGTGTTGGTGTTTGAAGGGTTCAAGCATTTGATGCGCCAGCGCAGGCCCTGAAAACACCACAAAACAATGTGGGAGCAAGCTCGCTCCCACAGTTTTTACGGTGTAACGATTTAATCAGTGCTCAACACACCACGACGCACCTGATCCCGCTCGATCGATTCGAACAGCGCCTTGAAGTTGCCTTCGCCGAATCCGTCATCACCCTTGCGCTGGATGAATTCGAAGAACACCGGCCCCATCAGGGTTTCCGAGAAGATCTGCAGCAGCAGGCGCTTGTCGCCCGACTCGGACGAACCGTCCAGCAGAATGCCGCGCGCCTGCAGCTCGCCCACCGGTTCGCCGTGGTTGGGCAAGCGGCCTTCGAGCATCTCGTAGTAAGTATCCGGTGGCGCGGTCATGAAGCGCATGCCGATGCTTTTCAGGTGATCCCAGGTCTTGAGCAGGTCATCGCTGAGAAACGCCACGTGCTGGATACCCTCACCGTTGAACTGCATCAGGAACTCTTCGATCTGCCCGGCGCCCTTGGACGACTCTTCGTTCAGCGGGATGCGGATCATGCCGTCCGGCGCGGTCATGGCCTTGGAGGTCAGGCCGGTGTATTCACCCTTGATGTCGAAGTAGCGGATTTCGCGGAAGTTGAACAGCTTCTCGTAGAAGTTCGCCCAGTAGGCCATGCGACCGCGATACACGTTGTGGGTCAGGTGATCGATGATCTTCAGGCCAGCACCGACCGGGTGACGGTCAACGCCATCCAGGAACACGAAGTCGATGTCGTAGATCGAGCTGCCTTCGCCGAAACGGTCGATCAGGTACAGCGGCGCACCGCCGATGCCCTTGATCGCCGGCAGGTTCAGCTCCATCGGGCCGGTCTCGATGTGGATCGGCTGGGCGCCGAGTTCCAGGGCACGCTTGTAGGCCTTTTGCGAGTCCTTGACCCGGAATGCCATGCCGCACACCGACGGACCGTGCTCGGCGGCAAAGTACGAGGCGACACTGTTGGGTTCGTTGTTGAGGATCAGGTTGATCGCGCCCTGGCGATACAGGTGCACGTCTTTGGAGCGATGGGTTGCGACCTTGG
Organism: Pseudomonas sp. NPDC087336; assembly: GCF_044744285.1. Lineage (NCBI taxonomy): Bacteria > Pseudomonadati > Pseudomonadota > Gammaproteobacteria > Pseudomonadales > Pseudomonadaceae > Pseudomonas > Pseudomonas sp. NPDC087336. The sequence continues at coordinate 95,441 of NZ_JBIUYA010000024.1, forward strand.
TGAAGCCCATGATCTCGAAGATCGGCTCCAGGGTATTGGGGGTCGGCGATGCGAGCTCGATGAATTCAAAGCCCATCAGGCCCATTGGGTTTTCGTATAAATCTGCCATGGTTGGCGCCTCATCATCTTTATCAATTAACGAATGTTAGTTGCTAGCAATGCTGAGACCGGCGGGTGGCGCGCAGGAGATACCCCGCACGCTGCGGGCGAGGAAATCACCGTAGATCAATTGAAACCCGAATATCTTCATTGTCGACCCAAGGCTCTGAGGGCGAGGCTTCTGCTGCCAGAAGACGATTATTATTGTATGCGTAACCTGATTCTACACAGCGTAAATCATTTTGTCCGCCTTCTGTATCAAATCCCCTTTTTCCCCCGACGCGCAAGGGGTTTGTCTCGCCGCAAATACCGTTCATCGCTGCGTCTGGAATACCCTTGGGCGGCGCAAGTGCCAAGGGCCAACTATCCTGCCTCGTACTTGAACGCTTCATGGGAGGCATCACTTCCTGCCAGCCGTTGATAGCCCGACTTCATCGAAACAGGTTTCGCCAATGCCACTAAACACCAACACCCACCCGCGTGGCATCAGGCTCGCCGTGACCTTGTTGTGTGGACTGCTGCCGGTCCTGCTGGGTTTTGCCATTCTTTACATGCAGGCCGAACGCGTGCTCAGGCTCAGCACCCGACACACTGCCGAAGAAGCGACTCGCCAGTTCGAACTGATGCTCGACAACACCGCCCAGGCGGCGCGCGAACTGCTGCCATTGGCTGGCCAGAGTTGCATTGACGTCAACCTGGCGTTGCGCGAGCAGGTGACACGGCGGCCCTTCGTGCGCTCGACCAACCTGCTGTGGGACGACACCATCTATTGCAGCTCACTGTTCGGCGACTATCACGAAAAAATTGCTTCCGGTGACTATGCCAACGGCCAGTTGATGTTGATGAAGGGCAACCCGGTGACGCCCGACACCGCGTTGCTGGTTTATCGACTCAGCGACGGCAAACGGGGTGCCATGAGCACGCTGGACGGTTACCACCTGAGTAATCTCATGCGCCTGATCGGGAGTCGGACCTTGCTGTTGCTGCAAGTGGGGCCTGCCTGGTTGTCCGCCGACGGCACCTACCACGAGGGCGAACCACCCCAGTTCCCCGTTGCACAAAACAGCCTGGCATCCTCGCGTTATCCTTTCAGCGTAACGGCCGGCTTCCCTGAGGGCGAAGTGTGGCGCTACATGAGCAGCGAATACCCGCCACTGTTCAGCTTGTTGCTGTTCTTCGGCGTAATTTCCGCGTTGATCGGGCACGTCTTGCAGAAACGTTCATCGTCGCCAACCGTTGAGATGCAGCGCGCACTGATTGCTGCGGAGTTCGTACCGTATTTCCAGCCAGTGGTGCAGGCGCAGAGTAAGAAATGCACGGGGGTCGAGGTGCTGATGCGCTGGAACCATCCCAAGGAAGGCCTGGTACGCGCCGACCTGTTCATTCCGTTTGCCGAACATTGCGGGCTGATCGTGCCCATGACCCGTTCGATCATGCAACAAACCGCCAGGCTGTTGGCACCGCGGTCGGCGTCCTTTGACGAGCCGTTCCATGTCGGCATCAATATCACCGCCAATCATTGCCAGGATCTTGCGCTGGTCGAGGATTGCCGCCAGTTCCTCGACGCCTTTGCCCCCGGCTCCATCCACCTGGTACTGGAGTTGACCGAGCGCAAGCTGATCGAGCCCACGGCCATCACCCTTCAACTCTTCGAGCAACTGCATGAGCTTGGCGTGATGATTGCCATCGACGACTTCGGAACCGGCCACTCGAGCCTCGGTTATCTGCGCCAGTTCAACGTGGACTTCCTGAAAATCGACCAGAGCTTCGTGGCCATGATCGGCATCGATACCCTTTCCAGCCACATTCTGGACAGCATCATCGAGCTGGCGGCCAAGCTCGACCTGGCAACGATTGCAGAAGGTGTGGAAACCCCGGAGCAAAGTGAGTACCTGACGGCCCACAAAGTGAACTACCTGCAAGGTTATCTGTTTGGCCGACCGATGCCCGCGGCGGACTTCATTAATGCATTAAGTGATCATTAACTAGTGGCCTTTAGCATCGATTCAACGACACGCCGCCCTCCTCCAATTGAATCTAGGCACAACTCTTGTTACATGAACAAAAAGTCATGATTTACTCTTGATCCATTAACTACTACAATTTTTCATGCCTGCACCAGATTGGCAGGTGAGCCATTTAATCACCGAGTCGCTTCAAGGCTCTTGGCTTATAGCTTTGTTTGCGGTTGGTATCAGCCACACACTATTGGAGTAAAGATATTGTCCAGACTCGCTGAATTTCGTGCAGCTGAAAAGGCCCTTCAAGAGCAGCTCAAGCAGCTTGAATCCCTGAAGAACGATGCCGGGCTCAAGAAAGAAATCGAATTCGAAGAAAAGCTCCAGGGGCTGATGAAAACCTACGGCAAGAGCCTGCGCGACATTATCGCCATCCTCGACCCGAACCCGGCAAAATCCGGTCTGCAACAGGCCGCCCCGAAAACCCGCCGCGCCCGCGTGGTCAAGGTTTATCAGAACCCGCATACCGGTGAGCTGATTGAAACCAAGGGCGGCAACCACCGTGGACTGAAGGCCTGGAAGGAACAATACGGTGCCGCCACCGTTGATTCCTGGCTGCGTGGCTAAACCCCCCCATTTGTCACGATGCATTGACACGTTGTCACAATGACTTGGCATGGGAATGCCTTAGCGAACTAATCATTGCAAAAAATGGAAAAAACCACCCGAACCACCCGAACCAATCGGTCCGGGTGGTTTTCTCGCATAAACGATTTGGACGTAAACGTTGATCGGAAGCGTGGCTGCTGGATAGCCCAGCTTCTGCGTCTTAGAGCCAAGACTTTAAGGCTTGAAAAGCACATCAGAAAACGGCAAGCAGCAGTTGGCGGTAACTTTTCGTAAAGCTATTTGATAAGTCCATGTAGAGGCCAGATCGCCCGCTGGTAATACATACTGCGCTGATGTGGTTGGGCCGAGCTGAATGCCTCTCTTTCAGTTCACAGTGTATTGAGTTATCCACTCACCATCTGTCGAACAAACCACAGGGGCAGCTGCAGGTGCAGGTGCAGGTGCAGGTGCAGGTGCAGGTGCACCTATAGCGCACACTACAGCCAAGTCTTCCGGCAAGTCATCGGCGATACGCTGTGAGAATCGCTTTAGTGTCGGCTTCGCAAAGACGAACAACCAGGCTTGATCGTCAATCTCGCCCATACGACGAAGGACTCTTCCCAGGACCTGACGGTAATGCAGCTCAGTACGAATTCGAATGTAGTAGCAGCATACCTGGAGCCGAGGGATCTCAGCTGCCTCGCTGATACCGGACACTTCGGAATCAATGTATGCCTTCCAGGACGGCATTAAGCACGGACCGGTACCTGACCTGAAAGCGATACTCGACCTGTTGAGAACGAAAAAAGATGGTTGGGGAATCGCATTTTGGTTCGCTTCTAGCAATGGGTACATTGGAGGCTGTCGACCGCAGGGCATCCTTTTGTCCGAGCCCGGCAAGCTACTGCTCGCTGCAACGGATGAGGTGTCAGGCATTAGACACGGATAGATCAGATGGGCATGATGCCATTCCCGATAGCTGTCAGCCCCGGGGCGCCACAACACTCCCTTCCCTCGTTTCAGCTACAAGCAAGCAAGCCGCTTTGCCATGCTTGGTAATGACAAAGGTGTAGCCTTGACTGACCAGCACAAGGAGTCGGCGCAGGCGGCGACGAGCCTGACTCTTGCTGAAAGATTTATACATCGCCGGGGCACCTCTTGAATGTGCGAAACGGTTAACGCGGCTAGCTCATTGGCTACTGATAGTCGCTCACGCGACAGACTAATTTTCCAAGAAAAAATTAAACATCGGTGAAAATGCGATCCCAATCTCGAGCAGCCAATGTCCGGCACACATCTTCCAATCCACCAAAGCAGCGTCGTGATACTACTTGCATGTTGTCCTGCGTTACGTACTGTATTGAATCACCAGTTTCATTGAGCAGTACTCCGCCCGCCCCCCTAAGCAACGCATGACCCGCAACGACATCATGTGCGGACACAGGGCAGACAGAGATACCGCACACGCCATCGCCAGCGGCTACTTTTGCAAGCCTGTAGGCAATCGAGGGCATGGCGACAAAACTGCTTGGAGCGCAGAGCTCATGATTTATTTCTGCCTTATTTGAGGCCGCTGAACTGAGCATGACGCGGCTATCGCTCGACCAAATCATATCCGGAAGCTTGGGAGCTATGGGTTTCCCATTGCGTAGCAAATTGGACAATCCTTCAGCCCAAGCGATGCAATCTGGAACCCCTTCGATCGTTACGGGTGCGTAGACCACACCTAGCATTGGGGTGTGTTTGTGTAGAAGGCCGACTGATACAGCTGAACCTTTCAGCCCCCTCAGAAAATCGTTTGTGCCATCGTTGGGGTCAACTACCCAGCACCATGAATCTCCTGTCAGGGTATGGCCGGTCTCCTCCCCCCAAAAGTCGCAGAAAAACAGGTCAAGCAGCTGCTGACGTAGAAGCTGTTCAATTTCCACATCGACTACTGCCTTGTCCCCCTCCCCCCTTGGCCCGTCTGCTCGTTGCCATTCTGTTACGAGGAGTTGGCCCGCCATGCAAACTATGTTGACGACGGAGGAAAGCAGCTCTGGCAGGACTGGACTTTTTGAGTGGGGGTTGGCTGGAGCCCCAGCGAGCCTTCCTAGCGGCTCGTGCGCTGATCCCAAATGCAGCACGGCATCAAGAAAACGATTTGACGCTTTTTCGGACCTCGAGAACATTGACCGCTGAGCCTCCGTTTCAAATTGAAACTTCAGGGCCCATTTCGATGTTTTCGCTTTGCGCTTACCTTTCATTACCGCCCCCACGCTCTTGGTGAGCCAAATGGTTTGCTGTCGCGCCGATCACAATCAGCTCCCCCTCCTCCATTTGCTAAGGAAGGGCGGCAGCTGGTTGAGCTCAGCGGAGAGTGGATCACAGGGTTCCGACACAGGCGAACCATTGGCCCCGCTGAACCAACACTGATATGGCCTGGTAATCGGATACAATGCACATCAGAAAACGGCCAACAGTTGCTGGCGATAATTCTTCGAAAAGCTTATTTGATACGTCGACGCAGGGGACAAATCGACCTGCGATAAAAATTTCTGCGCTGTAGCGGAAGTTGTTGAGCTGCCTGAATCTCCAATGAGAGCTTTCACGGAGCTATCCAACTCATCTTCGATTGAGCAAGCCTCAGGTGCACGTGCACCTACAGCGCACACAACAGCCAAATCTTCCGGCAGATCATCGGCGATTCGCTGAGAGAATCGCTTCAATGTCGGCTCCGCCAAGACGAACAACCAAGCTTGATCGTCAATCTCGCCCATACGCCGAAGAACTCTTCCCAGCACCTGCCGGTAATGCAGCTCAGTACGAATTCGACTGAGGTAGCAGCAAACTTGAAGCCGGGGAATATCAGTCCCCTCGCTGATCATTCCCACTGCAACAATCCAACGGCAGTCGCCATTTTTGAACGCGTTGATTACCTGTTGCGCGTCCGGGGTTCTGGTTGTCACGACTTGGAAGCTTTCACCCTTGTCCTTCAGCGCCGTAGCGACTTGGTGTGCATGTGCAATATTTGTGGCAACAACCAAGCCCGCGGCATTCGGTTTAAGCATTCGCACTTCATCGAGTTTCTTGCTCCCCAGGTCGAGCAACTGGCTAAGCGCTTCCTCATGGCAAATCAAGTCTTCGTATGAGACCGGAGACTCACGCAGTAGCTTAGCGATGCTGGGAAAAAGCTTGACGGTACTGTCGTTCGCGAAATCCTCACGGAGTCTCAGCATCTGGTTATCGAGCAGGACGATGCGAGGTGACCGACAAACTCCGTCGGAAATGGCTTCTTTGAGGCCGTATCGATAGTCGCAAATCAATCGGCCTTCCGGGTTGGAGTAACGAGCCAGAGCAATGCCCCTGTCATCGGAGCGCCATGGCGTACCCGACAGAGCCAAGGTAAAGGCGGCCCGGTCCTGCATATTCAAAAGAATTTGTTGCCCCCAGGCATTGCTCAAAAGCGGATCGTGTCCTGAGCAGTGATGGATCTCGTCGAATACCGCAAACACGCGATAGTCATCGAAAAGCCTCCAGAAGGCGTCATCCTGGTGTTCCATGGCTTGATAGGTACTTGCGGTTCCAATGGCACCGATAAGTCCATCCAAACGCCTCCCCAATACAGCCGAGAACGTAGTGCGAAAACCGTCGACGACTTGGCACGAGGGAGCAAAACACAGCACGAGATCGATCTTTCCCTGCTCTAACAAACGTCGAGCGAGCTCCGCGGCCATCCGAGTCTTCCCCGCCCCAGGTGTGGCTTGGCAGAAAAAGTGCGGCGTTGAGGTGTAGTGTTCCAACGCGATCTCAATGCATTGGCTTTGCCATTTTCTCGGCGATGCTTTCATCGTGCGGACGTGACTGTCTTGAGCGTCTTTTCGACCGCTCGGAGATGCCCTAAAAGACGAGAGCTTCGGTCTCGGGCTTCCAGATACTCGCCTTCGACTTGGTCTTTCAGATGCGGCATTTCGTCGAGTAGCTGCTTATAACGCTCCGCCTCTCCCATTGAAGAAAGGAAGTCGAGCCGAATCTCTTTGAGTATGGATTCCAGGTGCTCGATCACACCTGCGTCTGGCTGCTCTGGATCAGTACTTTGCAAGGGTTGATGAGACGGTTTGTTCGCCGGCTTAGCGCTGCTTTCGTACCCATTGTCAATGAGCTCCACCTGCAAGTTCGCCGGAATGCTCTGCCAGTGATAGATCTGACCCCGCTTTTGTCGTTTTTCATCCTGAGTGACCCATCCGGTACGCAGCATGCGTCGGATCTGCTCATAGACATATCGACGCAAGTCGCTGCTGTTGAAAGTCATACCCGTCAGCTGCGCAGCGTAGGCGTCACGTAGATCCTGGGTCGTAAACTGGCGTAGATGCCCCTGCTGAAACAGGTCGTAGAGCCGCCTGTCGAGGATGAATGAATCGGGTTTCATGCAGGCACCTGGAAGGGAAATTCGCGGAACGGCCAAAATGCGGATTATAATCCGTGGTTGATTCATCCGCAAACGCACGATAGTGCCGCCTCAGTGGGAACCGAGGCGGTTATGCATCAGCTTGCAAAGGCATTGGGTGAAAGAATACGGAGACAAAGGAAGGCCAAAGGATTTTCCCAAGATGCCTTGGCGCACTCCTGCAGTGTCGATCGTAGCTATATGGGGCGTATTGAGCGCGGTGAAGTCAACATCACCGTGGAAAAGCTATATCGCATAGCCACCGTATTGGAATGCGAGCCGCATTTTCTCTTGCCTGAATCGCTGTCTCTCCATGAATTGGCTTCTGATCTGACGGCAAGCGACTGAGCCAATAATCATGCGTTGACATGGATTTCGCCATCCTTATCGGATTTCGTTCCCGACCGAACGCCCTAGTGACTGGGCGCTTCCCTGCCCCTCGAGTTCCAAATGATCCATGCGGAACAGGCCGTCAAAATCTGCGCGCTGTCATGCGATACGGATCTGCCAGATAATAAGTGGCAAAGATCCAACCATGAAGGTGCACCATGCTTGCCGAAGTGCTGAAAGAGGATTTTTATCGTGCTTTCCGGGGCCGGTTTTCAGAACTACTCAATCTCCCTATTGACGCTTCAGACTCTGATCTCAATGAGATGATCTTTGCAGGTTTTTCAATCGACCGGTTCAATATTTTTTGCGAGCTGGGCAAAATTCCCCCACATCAACGTGAACACATTATCTCTCACAAGACACTTAGCTTCCGGTTGTCGCGCGGGCAGAAACTTACAGTAGATGAGAGTGACCGCCTATTCAGAAATGCCTATATCTTGGCTATGGCGGAGGTGGTGTTTGGGAATGGAGAGAAAGCCCGGTCGTGGCTTTCGAAGCCCAAGAGTCGTTTTTCAGGAAAGGATCCAATAGCGATGCTCGCAACTACATCAGGTTCCCACCAGGTCGAGGAGATGCTAATACAGGTTGCAGAAGGCATTGCGTTCTGATCGCAAACGCCATTGGCCTACATATCGGGTTTTTAGGTTCATTTCTGTGCTGCGGGATATTGCTTTTGTACTTGCTGAGCGTTCAGGCCTCGAAGCCCTGACCATAATCATGCCGACGCGCAATGTTGCGGTGTCAAATCCGCAGTCCTGTAGCCAATGTTTCGCGGCATGACCGTGTTCGCTGCGTTTCGGTGCTCGGCGCGGTTGCATCCTCTTGATCCAATTTTGAAGTTTTTCGTCTCGAGTTCCACCATCCGCTTAGCTCTGTGAGCTACGTCATTTCTAGGGCGCGCCTGTGTTCGCTTTTTTCTTGCGAAGCGTCCTCGCCTTCATTGCCTTTTTGGGCTTGACCACAGCATCTCCGCCTCGCTTGGTTTCGCGGGATTGTCTGAAGATGCCCAACGCTTCCTGCGCCGGATGGCTAGAAAGCTGAAAAGCACTCAATCTTCTCTGGCCTGAAAATATACCGCTACCCAACTGTGCACTACGTTTACTTTAAATCCTCGATAAAGCGTCTCGTCATCTTCCGTGGTGGATTGTTCAGCTAGTTGCGGAATTGATCGACGCCAGATTTACAGCCTCCCAGCAGCCACGCTGCTCTAGTTCCTGAAGAAAGCTCCTGAAGCTACGCCGGCGTTGGTCGGAGCCGCTCGGAATGGCAAGTCGCGTAGTCGAAACCATTACGCTTCCCGCCATACATCGGTTAATCGTCAGAAATTCTGGGATGAGTTTGTTCGGCTCGCACAACCACGCCGTGATCCATACCTGTCATAAATCCGCTCTCCTCTGACAAAAAAGAGCCTTTTGTTTACGTTCAACGTCCCTGCAATTCCATGAGGCGCGCAGCTCTTCGATCAGGCGCGTAATTGAGCAATGAAATACGCTTCATTCCGAATTATGATTTAACTAGATAGTTAGCTATCTATATAATGCACAGATCATTTCAACGGGACACTTAACGTGAAGCAGAGTCACCGCCTCTCGGGCATATCAAAATTCATTCTGGTCGGGTTGGGCGTGATCATCGCCCTCCTCGGTTTGGCGCTTGCTGCGGGCGGCGTGAAGTTGGTCAGCCTGGGAGGCTCCTGGTACTTCCTGGTGGGTGGGCTGGTGATGGCCGTTTCCGGTCTGCTGATCGCTCGCTTCAAAACGGCAGGTGCCTGGTTGTTCGCTGCGTTTCTGCTGGGCACGGCGATCTGAGCGGTGAGTGATGCCGGGCTAGTTTTCTGGCCGGTGTTCTCGCGCCTGTTCATGTTCAGCGCCGTAGGCCTGGCGGTCGCGCTGGTCTCGCGTCTGAATCAGCGCTCGCGTGCGCTCACTCGGCATTGTCATGGTCTCCTCCTCTCACGAACCGTATACGGTCTAACGGCGCTGAGCTTGATGGATGCCGACGAAGTTTTTTGCACCATCAGCCACCTCAAAGCCTACACCGAAAACTAGATTGCACACCGACGCAATCGCCCGGATCCGCCCGGGCTTTTCGCGAATCAAGCCCCACTCTCCTCCCCCGGCGTTCAGCCAATTGCGCCTCCGCGCGCCAAAAACTCCAGTAGGTTTGAGAACCTTGCATTATCAAACCTACTATTCGTTCCCAATACCAGGGAGAGCGGGCTCTCTAGTGTCTTTGAGGTGTTGGGGGATGCGGACAAAAACTTGGACTGGTTATGCCGCGAGGCCCAGGCTCTCACGCTGGGTCAATTTTCAATCAGCGCCGACATCTTTGAGGGGAGGCCAGGCACCAACGAGATCTTACAACATGCACGTTGAGGGCACACTGTATCCTCAGGGGTTACTCGCGATCAAAGCCCTACAGTTCTCAACTTCTTGCTCACATCCCATCCCTTAAAGGGCGTCTGCAGTTGAGCCTTCGGCATAAATTGCGGATCGATTCAATTCACAACCAGCGCCCCTGCTCTTTCCGCACCAAAGCGTACATGGCGTCAACGCTCAATGACAAGGCGGCAGCGCGACGCTTTGCAACATGTGCAGGTGATAGGAAACGCTTGGTGCTCTCGCTAGCGTTGGATAGACAGATGGCCTGGAAGTTCGCTTCATCAGCCCGCCCCGAGAGCATTCGACGGGTGCGATCATCGAACAACATGAAGCGGATGGGATTCAAACGCAGTAACGCCCGCCACTTGGCATCCAACGAGACAAAAAACGGAATGTGAAATGCACCATAGCTATTTTGTGCGGCCATACGCTCCAGTAGTCGTAAGTGTGAGATATCCCAAGCCATTCCCTTTACTTTTTCAAGCATCGTGTGCGAACGACCAGTGACAGGCCCGAAAAAGGGGGCCGGCTGCTTGGTCGCTATCCCCTTCCAGATCAGACTCAAATCGGACATCGGAATGAAACCTAGATCATTGACGCAGTAGTCGATCAGTTTTCCGAAAATCGTCTTCACATCTCGATTGGGAACATGCCAAAGCCCCGCCAGCCTCAGCAGCAAGGCCTCTGTCGCCAAGGCCGATGCCTCATGACGCAAAAAATCTTCGTTCGTGTGAAGGTCGCAAACCAGCTGCACAGCCGCTGGGCGAAGTCTCTCCTTAAGGGCGTCGATCGATTCACCATGGAAGTGCAGCTCCTCCGTATCTTGGTAGCGCTCCCAATCGAGATAGTCCAAAGTGCGGAACGCGACGAGCGTGTCGATCGGTCGCTCGTTACTGGTGTCATCTCTTGCCAGCCGGACATTTTCATAGAGAAACGGCAAGATATCGAATTGAACCTGCGGATTGTTCGCCTTCAACATGAGAACACTTTTGACCCGCGTAATATCCTGATCACTAGAAGCCGTTTGCTGATTGATCAGCCGCCTTAATCTTTCAGCAAAATTCGAGTCGAAGCTGAGCGAGTAATCAAGCAAAAGTTCGGAGCGACCGGCCTGTAGCGCTCCCTGCACCGCCGTCTCCGCTGAGACAAAGAAAGCCCTAGGCCCCTGAATAACCGGTATTATAAATTCATTGCCATCCACACCAAGGCCAAGACTCAGGTCTATTCCACCTGGTTGGTCCGTACTAACCAGGCTTCTCAGTGCTGCGCACTCAGCAGCGCGCTCATCAAGCTGCTGCCAAGCCTCCTGATGATTGAAAACTACCGCTCGATACAACTCATCGATTACTGCCGGCTGCACACGCTTCCTCCTTGATACAACCCACGCCCCTGGAACGCCCTCAGTCAGTTTTGAGGGCCAACAGGCATCTGCTGAGACTTAATTGTTGAGCGCCGAGAGCCTCAGCGCAATTGCAGATGCACTTTGCTTGACGCCTGCTCAGCTATCCAAAACTTGCTAACTTTCAAGGTCGATGACGGAGTTCAAAGTTACAGCACAACTCGCTTCATCGCGAACAAGGTTCGCTTAGCTAGGAGAGCTCCATTTTTTTGGTGCTGGATTATCGCTGGGCTATTTCAAACCCCAGCCGTTGAAGCGTAGTTCGCTCTGCGACTTTCAACTTCTTGACCGCCCAGACCAGGAGATTTTTGGGCCTTGAGCTCGCGACATAGGCGAGCCTTGCCGCCTCCAAGTTCTTGTCACCAATCCAATCCGCCCAATGTGACTGATCCCCTCGCCTGGAAGCTGAAACCAGCATTGTCGCTTCGTGGGTTTCACCCTTGATCTCATGAATCGTCGCCAACCGGACGCGACTCTGGTGCGACGCCACCAAAGAAAGTCTCTGAGTGACAAGTTGCTCACCGAGCCCCGATGGGGAGCGCAACCCAAGCGCTGCCAATGGTGCAATTGCCACAGCGATATCTGCGATGACAAAGACCTGCATTGGCAGCTCATTAAGACGGGCCTTGGCCACCCTACACCACCCTCTCCAGTGCTGCCCTGCGACAGAAGCGCCCGCGCTCGTGACAAATGCCAGCGCCTGATGAAGAAACAACCGCCATTCGAGCTCGGACTCGACATCCACAGGGCAGTGGAAGGAATTGGGTTTTGCCGAATAGCCCAACTTGCTTGCCAGCCACCCTCCAAAGAGCGCGAGCGACTTCTGGATAGCGAACACAGATTCATTGCCCGCCAAGGCGCACGCCAGTGCCAAGCGCTCGGTATCGTTCAGATCGTTGACGCCACTGAAAAAACGGTTCAGCGTCGAATGACCGCGCGAGACGATCACCCGGTTCGCGTAGCTGTCACTGAGGCTCATGAACAGAGGCATAGCTTCAGAGGGACAGTCGTCATACTCGACAATCACTGGCGCAGCAGGATGAATCGCTGGATTGCCGTGAATTTTGTTCCCCGGCACCAGTTCGGAGCACAGGTCGACAATTGCCTGCGAACTGCGAAAGTTTTGACGTAGCTGCAGACAGGTGAATCCATGATCGCGGATGAAACACATGACACGCGCAGGATCCGCATGGCGAAATCCGTAAATCGACTGGTTGAGATCCCCCACGATATGCATTTTCACGCCCAGCCCGAGCAAGCCCTCCAGGACGGCCAATTGCTCCACCGAAAGATCCTGACACTCATCGATCACCAGAAATGGATAACGCAGGGCTAGTCGCGTACAAAAGGCTGACAACTTTGCCTCCTGCAGGATCTGAATCGCGAGATGCTCGACATCCCGGTAGGTGGCAAAACCTGCCGCCTTGAAACGCGTCTTGGTATCCCTGAGGTCACGCAGTTGCCAATCGGCCAAGACCACTGCGTTCAGCTTGCGGTCCAGTCCAGGCTCGCCCGTTCGGAAAACAAATTTGTCCGTTGCCAGATCAAAGTCGTACTGGCTGGCGGGAACGCGGATGTGTTCTATGGCATATTTGGTTTTGAGGTACACCGTTGACGAGGAGTCGACCAACCTCAGCCGGAAATCACCGTCCTTGCCGGCATAGCCGGTTAGCCGATGGGCCACAGGCGCCACGATGCAATTTAGGATGAAGCTGTCAATCGTCGACACCCAGTGCGGGTACGCCACCGGAGCCCGCTGTCGGTGGGCGATCAGCCGAGTTTTCAGTTCATTGGCGGCGCTGTTGGCAAATGACAGCAGCGCGATCCCCCCCGGATACCCCTGCCAATCCTCGATTTCGCGAGCCACCTTGGCAGCAATCACCTCAGTTTTCCCGCTCCCTGGACAGGCCTCAAGGTAAATATTTTCGTCAATGTAGGAAGCGAGATACCCCTGCTGCTCTTCGCTGGGAAAGGTCATTAGAGTGGCTCCTCAGCGATACAGCACGCCCAGCAGATGGCCTGCTTAATGTAGTGCGGTACGGCAAAGGCGCAATCGCCCTGTTCGAGCTTGTCGGCCAGTAGTTGCGCGTACAGCCCCTTCCCCATGCTGTTGGAATCAATGCGCTCCAGGAGCTCGTACGCATACTCGGCTTTCTGCGATTCAGACAGTCCACCAAAGTCGGCCGCAAGCATGTCCTTGAACGAAGCCTTGACCGGGCCATCCGTGGGCCAGTTCTCATAGGCGACTTGCAACATGACTGGCAGATTGTCCGCTGTCATCGCCAAGTCGTACTCAAAGGTTTTTAGCTCGCCACTAAACAATCGCCCGTACTGGGATATCGCAATGGTCGGGATCAGGGCCAGAGCAGGGTTGGTACCGACAGCCAAATTCCCTAGATGCGGTTTCACGACCACTTCGACAAGCTGCTCCTGTACCAACACCTTCTGGGTTTTGGCCGGATCCTTGTCGGTGAGACCTGCGCAGGGAATGGGCAGGTTACGGCTACGCAACTGCCCCTCGACCTCACAAAACAATTGCATGAAATGGGCGAAATAGATGCCATTTAGATTGATTACAGATACCCCGTAGTCATCTAGGGTGTTCAAACCTTTGCCGCGGTTCGCGAGGACGATTTTCGCCAGCTCTGGCAGCGCAATGGCCTCCGCCACGCCTTCTACAAGGATGACGCCTTTGGAAAAGAGCAGATTGGACTTGGTTACATCCAGCCAACGGTCGATAAACCGCCGACTCGGTTCCGACAGGCCGCAAAAGCGCGCAGGAACGGCCAGCGGTTCGACTCCGCCGTTGATATGGATGATGTTGTTGATAGAAACAGCCGACGAGATCACCGTGGAATGGGTGGTGATCACCACCTGAATATTCTTGTTGAGGGCCACCTCCTGCAGGTGCTTTAACAGCCTGATCTGAAGTTGCGGATGCAGGTGCGCTTCCGGCTCCTCAATCAGCAGCAGCTTATGCAGTGTGCGCTCCCCCGGGCCCTCGCCATCTTCGACGATCAACTCGGCGAGGATGGAGGCGATATAGAGCAGATTGTTGTAGCCCAGACTGTTCTCATCCAGCGAGCGGAACTGTGATAGTTCGGCTGGTGATCCATTGGGAAAATACAGCAAACGCAAGCCTTCGACGATCCTGGTGAAGTTGGATTCCGAAAACTGAATCGTCGTGTTTTGCGACAGCCTTTCTCCGAGGGCTGCACGCAGGCTACTGGAGATCAAGGCATTCGCTCGTTTAATGTCTTGTTCATCGGCCAGCTGAGAGTTGAAGTCGGCGACTTTCACTTCAAGCGGATGCAATGTTCCGCTCTTGGCGCACGCCTGTAATTGATCCTTGCACAACGCCTTCATCAGCTTGGAGAGCCTTGACTGTCGCCCCTCCCGCAACTTCTGCTCCGCATCGCGCAGCGGGGGCAAATAGATGCAGTGAATCAGGTCCAACGTCTGTTGATTAAATATCCCCGTCCTTATCGCTCCGCCCCAGAGCTCCTGGCTGTAGCGGCCGCGCATTTCGCGGTTGAGCACAGTTAAATTGAGCACTGCTTCGTCCTGCTCGCCACACCAAGAGTCAAGCGCTACTTTCTCGAAGACACTGAGGTCGCCGAAAATCGCCTGGATGGCGAAACTGGACGCAGGCACTGCGTCAAGCTCAAACGACTTGTGGAAATCGCGTTCGTTGACCGAACGTTTTCCCGACTCCGAATCTTGAAAAAGCTGGCGCAACGCATTTATCACGCCCGTTTTGCCCGCGCCGTTCTCCCCAACCAACACGTTCAGCCCTGCATGAAGCTCAATCGTGAAACGTCTACCGAAACTCTTGAAGCCCTCGATCTCTAGCTGTCTCAAGTACATTAAATTTCATCCCTTCAATTTAACGCTCGGCACGTGCGCTGGCTTGCGCGTGCCCGGTGATACTGACCAATGTCGCCAAATACCCAGGGGATGTCCATAGGCCATTAGCGGCAAAATTGTGACTGGTGCATCAGGAACAATCCCAGCACTGGCGTACCGGACGCCACATCCCCCGCACCGTCCGTGCAAAGTGGCGGTGAGCTTGTCGATGGTGATCCAGCGTATGGTCTTCCCCGACATTTTCAGTCGAGCTGACGTCAGGAGGACTGCTCATTCAATCCAGAGCGTGAGCGACCGCTCTTGGAGCGCCACCGATCGTGATTTTTCCTGGAGAGAAATGACTGGGGTATAGCCAATCCTCATATCCAACAGTTGGTCGAGGCGCTCGCGCTCCTCGGCAGAAAGCGAGCCCGGCGTCTCGGCGCGTTGCACGCGGCGACGGCGCACGATCACCGCGATGATCACCACACCTCCCAGCAGCAGGCCGGCGGGGCCGAACCAGAGCAGCGCGGTCTTGGCGTTAAGGGCCGGTTTGTAGCGGACGAAATCACCGTAGCGATCGACCATGAAGTCGATGATCTGCTGATTGTCCTTGCCCTCGCCGAGCATGCGGAAAATCTCTTTTCGCAGGTCGGCGGCGATCGGTGCGTTGGAGTCGGCGATGTCCTGGTTCTGGCACTTGGGGCAACGCAGCTCCTTGGTCAACTCGCGAAAACGCTCGCGATCACCTTCCTTGGCGAACTCGTAGGTGTCGATGGCGGCGTGGGCCACGCCGGCCAGGCTCAAGCCCAGTACAACGGCGGCAATCCAGCGCTTCATGGCTTGGCC